>NZ_DATEMB010000036.1:0-10958 GCF_035276005.1 Rhizorhapis sp. | reverse complement strand
CAACTCGACCGGGAAGATGGCCCTCGATCCGGCCCCATTGCTCGTCCGTCAGTACCCGTCTGCTCAAAGCTCGTCTCCTTCGACAACCTTGAATCAGAACTCTTCGGAAAAGGGAATCCTATGAATGCAGACAGCGCCTAGAGCGCGCTGCGTTTAATCTGACGCGGGCGGGCGCTCTAATTCTTTGTTGTCGCATCGTTTTTCGCGCAAAACCGGTTCCCACTTTTGCGCACGATGCTCTAAGATCATGGCCCTGTCAAAAGTTCAGCGGAGACGGGAGGCACGGAGGACACAAGGGCGTTCATCCACCCTCGACCACTCACCCCGTCGTCCCTGCGCAGGCAGGGACCCCGCTCCTATATAGGCCGCCCTGCTGAAGGGCTTCGACAACCTCCCGCGAACGGGGCAACCACCAAAGAAAAAGGGCCGCAACCTTGCGGTGCGGCCCCTCTCTGTACTTGGCAGTTCAGATCAGAACGCGACGCTGACCGAACCAACAACGCCAGCCTTCGACACGTTGCGGCCGGAGGGGCTGATGAAGTCCTCGTCGGTGTCGACATAGGAAACGCCGAACGACAGGTTCTTGTAGGTGTAGGTCGCACCCAGGCTCCAGTCGGTATATTCCTCGCCGGCAGTAATGAAGCTTTCTTCAAAGTTGTGGCCGAGGTGAGCCGAAAGGCTGATCGGGGTGTTCGGAATCGCAGCGTTCAGATCGCCAGCAACATAGAGATTGTCTTCCCTGCCCGCGCCGAGCGAAAGCGCATTCTGCTTCGGAGCATAGGCGGCGGTCAGCTTGCCGGTGACGGGGCCAAAAGTATGGGACACGGCGACAAAAGGTTCAAAGAAATCTGAGGGATATTCGTCGAAGAACTTCTCCGCACCCGGATAGTAATAGTACAGAACGCCGACATCGACCGTGGTTGCGCCGAAGCTCTTCTTGTAGCCCAGGATCAGGTCGAGCTCGGTGTCGCTGCCAGCAGCGACGTAATCGTCGATCGTCGAACCCCAGACGGTGGCATAAAGGCCGGAGTCATGAGCAACGGAAAGCGTGCCCTGGATCGCGAAATCCTTGTCGGTCTGCGAAATGCCGCGGAAACGGTAGTCGGTGACAACGGCAGCGCCGCCGCTGACGGTGATGCCGCTGGCATCTTCATCCTGCGCGAGGGCCGGCGTGGCAACGGTGGCGAAAAGAACGGCCGACAGGCCGAGAATGGACTTACGCATCTGATTCCCCTTCATAAATTCGAGGCTGCCCCTCCTGCGTTCAGGCTTTCCGCTTTTCTCATCGGCTGGGCCGAAGGGGCGGAATTGCGTTTGAACGGGGCCTCACTGCACGCAGCTTCCGCAGCGCACAACAGAAATGCGCCACAGCAAGACATTTCGATGACGCGTTGTTGCCCGGTTGCAACAATTTCAGCAAAGCTAGGCAGAATAAGGCGAAATCAAGGCTGACGTAGCGGCAAATCTGCCACAAAGGCCATTTTGCGTGGTTGCGGCTGCTGAATTTTCGCTGAACGGGGCGCAGATTGAGCGGGCGAAGGAGGGAAAAAGATTCCGGGGTGCAGCATCAATTGGCTGGCGCCTGCTTCCCCCCGGCCGATTCCGGCATGCTACGGATATGGACATCATGCTGCTGGAAAGGCACCTGGATGCCGTGTTCCTTAAAGAGGTCCCACAAGCGCCCCAGCACATCCGACTTGACGCCCCCGATGCCGCTTTCCGGGTCGCTGATCCAGACCAGTATCTCATGCTCCATGCTGCTCGCTCCAAAGGCGGTCAGCCACACATTGGGCTTTGGCGATCTCAGCACACGGGGCGAATCCGATGCGGCCTGCAGCATCAGCTGCTGCGCGAGCTTGATGTCGCAGGAATAGGCAACGCCCACGGGAATGCGGACGCGGACATTGCGGTCGGAATAGGACCAGTTCTCCACCTCCTGCGTCATCAGATTTTCATTGGGAATCAGATGCTCCTTACCATCGCGCGTGATGATGGAGACAGCGCGCACCCCGATCTTGTTCACAGCGCCAATGCTGTCGCCAATGACGATCACGTCGCCCGGCTTGATCGACCGGTCCATCAGCAGGATGATGCCCGCGATTAGATTGCCGAAGGTCTTTTGCAGGCCAAAACCCACCGCAAGGCCAAGAGCGCCCGAAAATACCGCGAAAGTCGTGAGGTCGATGCCGGCAATGTCGATGCCGACAAAGAAAGCCACCACAATGATGGCGATGGCCGCCAGTTTCTGCGCCAGCAACCGCTGGGTAGGATCAAGCTCCTTCACCCGCGAAATGCTGTGCCCGACCACCCGGTTGGCGAGCCTTACGCCCGCGAAAAGCGCCACGATGGTGATCGTGATGGTGAGCAGGCTGAGCAGCGAAAAGCGCCGCTTGCCCGCATTGAACCCGATCCGTTCCAGCGCGTCGGTCAGGGGTACGAAGCCGCCGACATTGCTGGATATGATCGCGGCCAGGACCAGCACCGCTACCGGAATGCTGATCCAGCGCGGCATGTGAAGGCCGCGAAGCAGGTGCGACACCAGCATGGCCGTCGACGCCGCCAGAAAAATCCCCAGCACCAGTGCGGCATGGCCGGTCCATGGCCACAGGTTCGCGGCAAGAGCCAGAAGCAGCGCTGAAAGCCCATAGCGCAGCAGCGGCGCCATGCGCTGCCCCAGCCCTTCGCCATGGACGCCCGCCTTTTCCAGCCAGAGCTGCTGAACGCGGGGGCAGGTCCAGCGGCCAAACAGCCAGGCAAGCACCATTATCGCGATGGCGATCCCGGCGCTGATCGCCACCTCAACCGCCGCCTGTCCCTGCGGAAGGGAAATGCCCCAACCCGCCAGGACAGACTGCTTTGTCATGCGTGTTCCCGAAAGCGTGAGAGCCCCGCGGCAAGGTCAGCGATCAAATCATCGGTATGCTCTATGCCGATGTGCAGCCGGATGACCGGCCCTTCGGCCTTCCAATGGGTTGCGCTACGGTAATTTTGCGGATCGCAGGGCAGCGCAAGGCTTTCATAGCCGCCCCAGCTATAGCCAAGGCCGAAATGCTGAAGCCCGTCGAGCAGCGCCACCCGGCCTGCATCGCTGCCCCCATTGAGGACAAAGGAGAAAAGGCCGCTGGCGCCCAGGAAATCCCGTTGCCAAAGATGATGGCCCGGGCAGCCAGGCAAGGCCGGGTGAAGGACGCGGGCCACCTCCGGCTGCTGCTCCAGCCAGCGCGCCACCGCGAGCGCCCCTGCCTGATGCTGTTCCAGCCGCACCGCCAGCGTGCGCAGGCCCCGTGCGGCGAGATAGCAATCATCGGGGCTGGCCGTCTGGCCAAGGGCATAAGCGTTCCGGCGCAGTGCGGGCCAAAGCGCTGGGGCGGCCGTCACCGACCCCATCATCAGGTCGCTATGCCCCGCAATATATTTGGTGCATGCGAGGATCGAAAGATCGACGCCATGGCCAATCGCCTTGAAATAAAGCGGCGTCGCCCAGGTATTGTCGATGAGCGTCACGATGCCGCGCGCCTTGGCGGCCGCGACGATTGCGGGCACATCCTGCACCTCGAACGTCAGGCTGCCGGGGCTTTCCATGAAGATCGCCCGCGTGCGCTCGTTCAGCAGCGCCTCTATTCCCGCGCCCAGCAGCGGATCATAATAGACCGTGGCGATCCCCATTGGGCGAAGGATATTCTCGCAAAAGGCGCGCGTAGGATCATAGGTGCTGTCCACCATCAGCAACTCGTCGCCCGGCTTCAGAACGGACAGCAGCGCGCAGGCGATGGCCGCGACGCCGGAGGGATAGAGCATGGTGCCCTCCGCGCCCGGCTCCAACTCGGTCAGCGCATCCGCCAGCGACCAGTTGGTGGGCGTTCCCCGCCGTCCATAGAAAAGCCGCTCATGCGTATCATGCACGCGCGCGCGCATTTCGGCGACGCTGTCATAGAGAATGGTGGAAGCACGCCAGACGGGCGGATTGACGATCCCGCCCGTGCCCGAAGGATCTCTTGTCCACTCCGGGCGGCGTCCCGCCTGCACCAGCCGGGTCGCATCGTCGCGCCCGTCTCTGACCTTGCTTTCCCTGCCCTTGCTGTCTTTGCCTATGCTACGCACGCTGCTCCGGTCGCCTTCCGCGTCGCGGGATCGGTGCCCCATTCGGCCCAGCTCCCGTCATAAAGGGCAATGTCCTTCTTGCCGAGCAACCGGGCGCCAAAGGCGACGACCGCCGCAGTCATTCCACCGCCACAGGTGGTAACCATCGGCTTTTCCATGTCAATGCCCGCAGCGGCAAAGGTGGCCTTCAGGTCCTCGCCCTTCTTATATGTGCCGTCGGCGTTGAAGAGCTCGCTATAAGGCAGGTTCCTGGAGCCCGGAATATGCCCCGGCGCAACACCGGGCCGGGGATCGCGCTCCTGGCCGGTAAAGCGGGCCGAAGAGCGCGCATCCACAACCTCCTCGGCGCCGCTCGACATGTTGGCGATCATCTCCGCCTTGTTGCGGACTGCCTTATCGTCCTTCCAGACCGTGAAATGGCGGTGGCGAAGCATTTCCCGCCCCTGTGCGAGCGGACGCCCCTCCGCTTTCCACTTGGCAAGGCCCCCGTCGAGGATCGCGACGTCATAGGCGCCGAACATGGTAAGCATGAACCATGCGCGAGCCGCGCTCTTGATCGGGCTGTCATCATAAAGGACGATGCGGCTGCCATCGCCAAGGCCCAGCGACTGCATCCGGCTGGCGAATTTCTCGGGCGGCGGCAGCATGTTGGGAACAGGGTTATGGCTGTCGATCAGATTGGTCAGATCCATGAAGACAGTGCCCGGAATATGGCCTGCCTCATATTCCTCCAGCGCGTTCCGGGGATCATCAGGCATGAATTGGGTCGCGTCGACAACGCGCAGGTCGGATGCGCCAAGTTCCTCGGCCAGCCATTCTGTGGAAACAAGCAGGTCCATTCATTTTCTCCCGCAATAGGGGTTATGAAACGCCAGGGAGGAAAAACCAGCCTCTTTCCGGACCGTTGCTGCAATAGTCAGGCAAGCGATTCAGGATTGCAAGCGGTTAGTGCTGATGGATTGATGGGCATTCGTTCCCAACCCCGTCGTCCCTGCGCAGGCAGGGACTCCGCTGCACCTTCAACAATAATCAGCTAAGCTAAAGAAAAAAGGCGGGGTCCCTGCCTGCGGCCGAAAGCCGCAGTTTATCCTGAGCGCCCGCCCTGCGGGCAGTCGAAGGGCGCGGACGACGGTCAGGTGGGGGACGACGAGCGGGGCACTGCCGCCAGCCCCCGCCCAACTGTTCAAAATCGCCATCAAGCCCTATATCAGCGGCCAATCCCAGCATGAAGTTGAACACATGACCCTAAAACATCTTGGCCAAACCAGCGCCCTGCCCGCCTCGCCCGAAGAGGCGGTGCTTGACTATGTAGCCAATCCCCGGCCCGGCAGGCCTTATCTGGTCCGCTTCACCGCGCCTGAATTCACCTCTCTCTGCCCCGTCACCGGCCAGCCCGATTTCGCGCATCTGGTGATCGATTACGCGCCGGGCGACACGATCGTCGAATCGAAATCGCTGAAGCTGTTTCTAGGCGCCTTCCGCAACCATGCCGCTTTTCATGAGGACTGCACCGTAGGGATCGGAGAGCGGCTCTTTTCTGAAATGCGGCCGCTCTGGCTTCGCATCGGCGGCTATTGGTATCCCCGCGGCGGCATTCCGATCGACGTCTTCTGGCAATCAGGTTCGCCGCCTGAGGGCATGTGGCTGCCGCCCCAGGACGTGCCGGGCTATCGCGGCCGAGGCTGATCCGCCCTGTTTTTGCCTCTTTTCGCAGTTTTTCCTTGCTGCGCTGCACAAGGCGCGCAACCATCCCTCTCTTCGAGTCGTTAAAAAAGGAAGTTCCAGACCATTCCTATCTAGTTGCGTTTGCGAAAGGTTAGAGATGAACGAGGTTACCTCAGGAGCCCAATCTTTTGCCGGCGTGCCGGACCATATAGCCCTCATCGGAAACAGCGTGCCGCGGCGTTGCGGCATTGCCACCTTCACCACAGATACAGTCAATGCGCTCCGCGAGCGCTTCCCCGGAATGCGGATCGATGTCTACGCCATGGACGACGGGCGCGACGATCTGGTCTATCCTGCGGGCGTCACATCCGTCGCACAATTCGATCCCACCAGCTACACCACCGCAGCCCGCCAGATCGAAGAAAGCGGCGCGCAGGCGATCTGGCTTCAGCATGAATATGGGATTTTCGGCGGGGCAGCCGGCGACATGGTGCTGAAGATATTGCACCGCACCGATATTCCCTTGCTGACGACGCTGCACACGGTCCTGGAAAGGCCCAATCCCGACGAACGCCGCGTGCTGGAAGCGGTGATCCGCCGCTCGGCCAAGCTGATTGTCATGTCGGAAAAGGGCTGTGAGATATTGCGCCGGGTCCACGCCGTGCCCGCGCACAAGATCGAGATCATTCCCCATGGCGTGCCCGACCGCCTCTATGCCGATCCTGCGAGCATCAAGCCCAATTTCGGATTTGAGGGCCGCAAGGTACTGCTGACCTTTGGCCTGATCGCTCCCGACAAGGGCATCGACCATATGATCCGCGCCATGCCCGCCATTGTGGAACAGCATCCCGACACGCTTTACGTCGTGCTCGGCGCGACCCATCCCAATATCCTGCGCCGGGACGGAGAGGCATTGCGCGAATCGCTGCAAATCTCGGCTGAAAAGCTGGGCGTCGCCGATCATGTGCGCTTCATCAATGCCTATGTGGGCCTGGAGGAATTGCTGGATTATCTGCAGGCGGCGGACATTTATGTGACGCCCTATAATAATCCGGCCCAGATCACGTCCGGCACGCTTTCCTACGCCATTGCCATGGGCAAACCCGTGGTCTCGACGCCTTATGTCCATGCGACGGAGATACTGGATCAAGGGCATGGCGTCCTTGTGGGCTTCCATGACAGCGAAGCCTTTGGCCGGGAAATCAGCGCACTCTTAGCGGATGATGAGGCGCGGAGAGCACTGGCGGCCAAGGCTTATGAGCGCGGGCGGACCATGCTCTGGTCGAAGCTTGCCCAGCGGGCGGCCCAATTGCTTGGCGAACTGCGAAACGCGCCGCTGACCCGCATCTCGGCTGCTGCAAGATTCCAGCCGCTGCCGCCCAATCTCAGCGCGGTCATCCGCATGACCGACGCGACCGGAATGTTGCAGCACAGCGTCTATTCCGTCCCCGACCGCACCCATGGCTATTGCCTGGACGACAATGCCCGGGCGCTCATTCTGATGAGCCGGATGCCCGCCATGGATGAAACGGAACGCGACCGGCTGACCAGCATATACGGCTCCTTCGTCCAGCACGCTTGGAATCCGGTGCGGGGACGCTTCCGCAATTTCATGCGCTTCGACCGGAGCTGGATCGAGGAGGAAGGATCGGAGGATAGTTCCGGACGCGCCGTCTGGTCGATCGGCACGACAGCGCGGGATGCCCCAGCGGCCAAGCATCGCGACTGGGCCTCGGTTCTCTTCGACACGATCGCGGTCCATGCGGGGGAACTCGACGCGCCCCGTGCGCAGGCTTTTGCGATGCTGGGGGCCGCCGCGATGCAGGAGGCGCATCCCGGCCACGCCCTTTCGCGGCAATTGCTGGAGCAATTCGGCGAAGAGCTTCTCTCGCTGCTCCATATTTCGCGGCGCCCTGACTGGGCCTGGTTCGAAGCCGTGCTTGCCTATGACAATGCCCGCCTGCCCGAAACCCTGCTTCGTGCAGGCAAGGCATTGGGAAGAACGGATTTTCTGGACTGCGGCATCACCACATTGGAGTGGATCGTCGCTCAGCAGACCGCGCCCGAAGGTCATTTCCGCGCGGTCGGGACGGACAGTTTCGGCCGCGAATATCAGCCGCCCCTGCCCTTTGACCAACAGCCGCTGGAGGCGCAGGCCACTATCGATGCCTGTTCGGCGGCCTTTGAGGTCACTGGCAATGTGCGGTGGCGGATGGAGGCGGAGAAGGCCTATCAATGGTTCCTTGGCCGCAACGACCTCGATATCCCGCTCAGCAGCAGGGAAGATGGCGGCTGTTATGACGGGTTGACGCCGACCGGCGTCAACCGCAACCAGGGAGCAGAATCCATATTGGCGCTGCAACTTGCCTCCTGCGCGATTTTGCGTCTTTCCCAAACGGGGGTGGACGTGGCACATAGGGCCGGCGTCGCCGCCTGAACGGGGTCGGCGTCCGAACCGAAGTGCTTGGGGGGTCGCACCGTGCTGAGCGTCCATAATCATCATCTCCGCCTCTATGCCGACCCTTCGCGCGTGGTGGTCCGACCCTTCCACCTTGCCTGGCAGTCCAACGGATCGGTGCCCAGCCGCACCGAGCGGCTGGTGCGGGAGGTGCTCAAGATGGATGAGCGCACCGCCCACGATCAGCTTGAAGTCGTGCTCAAGGATTTTGAGGAGCGCCATTGGCAGACCCGGCGCGTCTTCATGACTCGCTATGACGAAATTGCCGTGCAGCTAACGCTCGACGGCACCAGCATCAGCGATGAAAAGCGGCAGCTCATCGGCGCCTATTTCTGTCACGAATATAGCTATGCCGCGGCCGCGCTGATGAACCCCAGCGTCGTGCCTCATCATGACCAGAGCGGCATGCCCGACGGCTCCCAGCGCATCATCATGTCATTGCGGGCGGTAGGTGAAGGCCATATCAGCTCGGTCGCGTTCCGCGAAGGCATCATAACGCAGAATGCCGAGCTCCGCCTCGCGCCTCAGCCGCCCTTCGCAACCGCCACTGACGCGCATTGCGATGAAGACAAGTGCCTGCAAGGGCCGGTGACCGTCTTCCGCCATCGCGACGCGACGCTTTCCGGCACCGTGATATTCCCCATCACCCCCGCGCAGGCCAATGGCCTTGAGGACCTTCGCCTCGTGCAGTTCACCCATGATGACGGGTCGCTGGAATGGCTGGGGACCTACACCGCCTATAGCGGCCGGGAGATTCAGTCGGAACTGCTGCGCACCCGTGACTTCCGCAGCTTTGACCTGGTGCCCATGTCGGGCAGCGCATCCCGGAACAAGGGCATCGCTCTTTTTCCCCGTACCATCGGCGGACAATATATGTCCATCGGACGGCAGGATGGGCAGAATGTCTTCCTGCTGAAATCGAGCAGCCTTGGCCATTGGGACGAAGGGGAAAAGCTGCTCGAGCCCGTCTATCCCTGGGAACTGGTGCAGATGGGCAATTGCGGATCGCCCATTGAGCTGGAGGACGGATGGCTGCTGCTGACCCACGGCGTCGGCGCCATGCGCAAATATTCCATCGGCGCCGTGCTGCTAGACAAGAATGATCCCTCCAAGGTCCTCGCCCGCACGCGCGAACCCGTTCTCTCGGCAGCGGACGAGGATCGCGAAGGCTATGTGCCCAATGTTGTTTATACCTGCGGCGCGATGAAGCATGGGGAGTATATTTTCCTCCCCTATGGCGTTGCGGATAGCTCCGTTGCCTTTGCCTTCGTGCCCATCGACAAGATGCTGTCCCTGATGGAGTAATCCTTACTGCCGCGCCCCGAACAGGGCGGTGCCGATCCGCACATGAGTGGCGCCTAGCATTACCGCGGTTTCGAAGTCTCCTGACATGCCCATGCTGAGCCCGGCCAGCCCATTATCGCGCGCAATCTTCGCCAGCAGGGCAAAATAGGGCGCCGCTTCCACATCGGCGGGAGGAACGCACATCAGCCCGGCAAGCGGAAGGTCCGCCGCGCGCGCCTCTGCGACCAAGCCCGGAACCTCCGCAATCGCGCAGCCCCCTTTTTGCGCTTCCTCGCCAATATTGACCTGAAGGAAGCAGGCGGGGCGGCGGCCGCTTTTATCCATCGCCCGCGCGAGAGCCGTCAGGAGCGAGGGGCGGTCGAGGGAGTGGATGGCGTCGAACAGCGCGACCGCATCCGCCGCCTTATTCGACTGAAGCTGTCCCACCAGGTGAAGCGACGCATCGGGATAGGCTTCGCGCAACGCCGGCCATTTGGATTGCGCCTCCTGCACGCGGTTCTCGCCGAACAGCCTGTGCCCCGCCTCGATCAGCAGTTCGATCTGGGGCCGCTCATAGGTTTTCGAAACGGCGATCAGCGAAACTTCGTCCGCCTTGCGCTCCGCATCGCGCGCGGCCCGGGCGATCCGGTCCTTGATAGCCGCCAGCCGCGCGGCGGCATCTTCCCTGCTTTCACCAGTCATGGCGGCTGCTATAGGCAGAGAGATGCGCTGCCGCCAGTCAAGATTTCCAGCGAAAAGCTCCCTCCCCCGCCTCTGGCTGATGACGGACGAGCGTATCCCGGAGGCGGCGCTGCTCAAGGCCATCGAGCGTCTGCCCAAGGGATCGGGCGTCGTCTTTCGTCACTACAGCCTTCCCCGCGACGCCAGGCGCAAGCTGTTCGGCAAAGTGCGGGCCCTCTCAGACCGGCGGAGGCTCACCCTGCTTCTCGCCGGTCCCGCCAACATCGCCCGCGCCTGGGGTGCCGATGGTTTTCACAGCCGGGACCACCAGCATAGCCGCTGGCCACTATTGCACAGCGCGCCCGTGCACAGCCTCCCCGAGATACGCCGCGCGCAGGCAAACGGCGCTCACCTGCTGTTCCTCTCCCCGCTCTTTACAACCCGCTCCCATCCGGGAGCGCGCCCGCTCGGGCGGCCAGGATTCAGCCAGCTCGCCCGCGCCACTCGTTTGCCGGTAATTGCGCTAGGCGGAGTCACCCCGCAAAAGGCTCGAGCAGTAGGCGCATTGAGATCCTATGGCTGGGCCGCGATCGACGGTCTGACCAAGCCTTTTGAATGAAGCGCGAGCGTTCAACCAACGTCCCGCCAATGTCGCGCGTTACAAGGCAGCGGGGTCCCTGCCTGCGCAGGGACGACAGGTGCCTTGAGGATTACGGTCTTTTCAGCAGTTTGAGCGAAGACTGGGGCGCTGAGACCGCAGGGCCGTTTA
>NZ_DATEMB010000035.1:0-85275 GCF_035276005.1 Rhizorhapis sp. | reverse complement strand
TCGCAGCTTCCGCTTTCTTAAGCGTCGTCATCCATGCGGAGAATTCTTCCTGGTTCAAATCACCGCTCTTGTCGCCGTCATAAGTGGGAAACTCACTGTCAACGACCGCCCCCACGTCAACCGTGGTGGCTTGCTGGGACTGCTGCGGGTTTGCCGTTCCCTGCTGGGGAGCAGCTTCGCCTGCCGGAGCAGTTTCCTGCGCCAGGGCAGGACTCGCCAACAAAAGAGCTGAAGAACAAAGAAGATAACGTAGCATATGCTTCTCCAATATTGCGCGACCCAAGGGTGTCGGACGAGACGCGATTAACATATGCGTAAAACTGGGTTCCGTTCCGATCATTCCGTCCGAACCATTTCAGCCCGTCCCGCCATGGGGACCGCCCGTCCCGTAAGCGCGCTTAGGCCAGGACAAAGCGTTGGGTAGCGGAATCATTGCCCTTCCGCAGCGGGCCTGCTAGCGCGCCCCCAACCTTTCAAAGCTGATTTCAGGATTCGTCACATGGTCCCGCGTTATTCCCGTCCCGACATGGTTGCCATCTGGGAACCGGAATCGAAGTTCCGCATCTGGTTCGAGATCGAGGCGCATGCCACGGATGCTCTTGCCGAACTGGGCGTGGTTCCCAAGGAAGCGGCCAAGGCGATCTGGGAAAAAGGCGCATTTGAGGTGGACCGCATCGACGCCATCGAGGCCGAGGTGAAGCATGACGTCATCGCCTTCCTGACCAACGTGGCCGAGCATGTGGGCGAACCCGCCCGCTTCATGCACCAGGGCATGACCAGTTCCGACGTGCTCGACACCTGCCTCGCGGTTCAGCTGGCCCGGGCGACGGACATTCTTCTGGCCGATATCGACAAGCTGCTGGAAGTCATCAAGCGCCGGGCGTTCGAGCACAAGCTGACGCCCTCCATCGGCCGGAGCCACGGCATTCATGCCGAGCCGGTGACCTTCGGTTTGAAGATGGCCGAAGCCTATGCGGAGTTTTCCCGTTGCCGCAGCCGCCTCGAACAGGCACGCGCCGAGGTTGCGACTTGCGCCATTTCTGGGGCGGTCGGAACCTTCGCCAATATCGATCCGCGCGTTGAGGAACATGTCGCGAAGAAACTGGGCCTCGCCATCGAACCTGTGTCCACGCAGGTCATTCCGCGTGACCGACACGCCATGTATTTCGCGACGCTGGGCGTCATCGCCTCGTCCATAGAGCGGCTCGCCGTGGAGATCCGCCACTTGCAGCGCACCGAGGTACTGGAAGCGGAGGAATATTTCTCGCCGGGGCAGAAGGGCTCGAGCGCCATGCCGCACAAGCGCAATCCGGTGCTGACCGAGAACCTCACTGGCCTTGCCAGGATGGTGCGGGCCTATGTGACGCCCGCGCTGGAGAATGTGGCGCTTTGGCATGAGCGCGACATTTCCCACAGTTCGGTTGAGCGCTATGTCGGGCCGGACGCGACTATAACGCTCGATTTTGCTCTCGCGCGTCTCACCGGCGTCATCGACAAGCTGCTCGTCTATCCCGAGCGGATGCAGAAGAATCTGGACCGGATGGGCGGCCTTGTACATTCGCAACGGGTGCTTCTCGCGCTGACGCAGGCGGGAGTCAGCCGCGAGGACGCCTATCGCCTGGTGCAGCGCAATGCCATGAAGGTTTGGGAATCCGACGGTACGCTGTCGCTCATGGAACTGCTGAAAGCTGACCCCGATGTCGCGGCCGCACTGAGCGCTGAGGAGATCGAGGAGAAGTTCAACCTCGACTATCATTTCAAGCATGTCGACACGATTTTCGACCGTGTCTTTGGCTCTCACTGAGGATCGTTTCGCTGCACACTGGCATGCTCGCGCAAAATCGCATAAGTTCGGCCCATAACAGAAGTGAGGGCGTGCATGCATTTTCTCCGGACCGCATTCTGGGTGGCACTGGCCGTCGTGATCGTGGTGTTTTCCGTCAACAACTGGACACCCGTTACGGTCAACCTGTGGGACGGGCTTCGCATGGATACGAAATTGCCGGTTCTGGTCATTGGCGCATTCCTGATTGGAAGCCTGCCGCTGTGGATCTACTATCGGGCCATGCGCTGGCGGCTTCGCAGGCGCCTCGACAGTGTTGAACGCGCGCTGTCCGATAACCGGGCCATTTCTTCGGGGCCAGCGACCGCGCCTGCAACCCCTGCCACCCTTCCCCCCGCGGGGATCGCACCCACTGCCGTTCCACCTGGTGTGATATGACCAGCCCCATCTATGTAGCCGTTGACACGCCCGATCTGGAAAAGGCCAGGCATCTGGCGGCATCCGTCCGCCATCATGTAGGCGGCTTGAAGCTCGGCCTGGAGTTCTTCTGCGCCAACGGCCATCATGGCGTGCTGGAGATGATGAAGTTCGGCTTGCCGATCTTTCTCGACCTGAAACTGCACGACATTCCCAATACTGTGGCGAAGGCGATACAGGCGCTGCATCTGCTGGAACCGGCCATTCTGACCGTGCATGCTTCCGGCGGCCGGGCGATGCTAGAGGACGCAAAGGCGGCGGCCAATGCGGGAACGAAGGTCGTCGCCGTAACGGTGCTGACCAGCCTTGATGGCAATGACCTTCATGATGTGGGTGTCCGCGACAAGCCGCATGGCCAGGTGGAGCGGCTGACGTTGCTTGCCCGTGACGCTGGCCTCGACGGGATTGTATGTTCGGGGCAGGAAGTGGCCGCCGCCCGCAAGCTGTGGCCCGAAGGCTTTTTCGTCGTTCCCGGCGTGCGGCCGACAAATGGGACGATGGCCGACCAGAAGCGGGCAGTCACACCGCGGCAGGCCCTTGATAGCGGTGCGTCGATCATTGTGGTGGGAAGGCCCATCACTCAGGCCCCGGACCCTGATCTCGCCGCGCGAGAAATTGAGGCGACGCTTTAGGCGTTCCGCACGTCATCTCGCTTTCACGGCGATGACGAAAGGCCCGACAAGCCGCTCTACCCCTTAGCGAGTGCATATCCGCGTCCAACGGTCTAAACCCCGCCAATGTCCCGAATCGCGATAAAAATCTGCGGCCTTTCGACGCCTGAGACGCTGGATGCAGCCATCAAGGCGGGCGCATCGCATATCGGCATGGTCTTTTTTCCAAGGAGCCCGCGCAATGTGGACTTCGAAAGGGCGGCTGCGCTTGCCGCGCGCGTACCAGAGCATGTGCGGCGGGTCGGTGTGTTTGTCGATGCTGACGACGAGTTGCTCGCCCGTGCGGTGACCGCAGGCAAGCTCGATGCGTTGCAGCTTCATGGCAAGGAAAGCCCCGAACGCGCCGCCGCCATTCGCGCCCGCCATGGCAGCCAAGTGTGGAAGGCCATTTCCGTCAAAAGCCGGGCGGATCTTGATCAGGGCCATAGCTTTGCGGGTGCGGCGGACATGCTGCTCTATGACGCCAAGACCCCGGAAGGAGCTGTGCTTCCAGGCGGCATGGGCGTCAGGTTCGATTGGAGGCTGCTGCAGGACTTCCGGCACAGTCTGTCCTGGGGTCTTTCGGGCGGCCTTGACGCGTCCAATGTGCGTGACGCGATCGCGATTACCGCAGCGCCGCTTGTGGATGTTTCTTCGGGCGTGGAAAGCGCTCCCGGCATCAAGGATGTGGACAAGATCGCTGCCTTCTGCAAAGCGGTTTCCCAGCCATGACGATCAAGAACAGCTATCGCAGCCAACCCGATGAAAGCGGGCATTTCGGTCAGTTCGGCGGACGATATGTCGCCGAAACGCTGATGCCCCTTATACTGGACCTGGAGCGTGAATATCGCGCGGCCAAGCAGGACCCGGCGTTCGAGGAGGAGTTCCAATATCTCCTTCGCCAATATGTCGGGCGTCCCAATCCCCTTTATTATGCCGAGCGGCTGACGAAGGAACTTGGCGGCGCCAAGGTGTATCTGAAGCGCGAAGAACTCAATCACACCGGCGCGCACAAGATCAATAATTGCATTGGCCAGATCCTGCTTGCCAGGCGCATGGGGAAGACGCGCATCATCGCGGAAACCGGCGCCGGCCAGCATGGCGTTGCAACCGCCACCGTGGCGGCGCTCTTCAACCTGCCCTGCACCATCTTCATGGGCGCCCTCGATGTGGAACGGCAGCAACCCAATGTGTTCCGCATGAAGCTGCTTGGTGCGGAAGTGCGCGCGGTCGAGGCGGGCGCACGGACGCTGAAGGACGCCATGAATGAGGCGCTGCGCGACTGGGTCGCCAACGTCCATGACACCTTCTACATTATCGGCACGGTTGCAGGGCCCCATCCCTATCCCGAGCTGGTGCGCGATTTCCAGTCTGTGATTGGCCGGGAAACCCGCGAGCAGATTTTGGAAGCCGAGGGCCGCCTGCCCGACATGCTGATCGCCCCGGTTGGCGGCGGGTCCAATGCCATCGGTCTTTTCCATCCCTTCCTGGACGATGAAAGTGTCGAGATCGTGGGGGTTGAGGCCGCGGGCGAAGGGCTGGACACGACCCGCCATGCAGCGAGCCTTGCCGGTGGATCGCCCGGCATCCTGCATGGCAACAAGACCTATCTGCTTCAGGATGAGGATGGCCAGATCACCGAAGCGCACAGCATCTCGGCTGGCCTCGACTATCCGGGCATCGGGCCTGAACATGCCTGGCTGCACGAAATGGGCCGCGTACGCTACGAGCCTGTCACCGACGATGAAGCGTTGGAGGCGTTCCAGCGCCTGTGCAAGCTCGAAGGCATCATCCCAGCGCTTGAATCTGCCCATGCCCTAGCCGCAGCGGAACGGATCGTTCCTGCGCTGGACAAGGACAAGATCGTCGTGGTCAACCTTTCCGGACGGGGGGACAAGGACATCTTCACCGTTGCCAAGGCATTGGGGGTGGAACTGTGAAGGATCGCCTCTCCACCCGGTTTGAGAAGTGCCGCGCTGAAGGCAGGGCAGCGCTCGTCTGCTTCGTCACTGGCGGTGACCCAGCACCTGCCGAGACTGCGTCGATACTTGACGCCCTGGTCGAGGGGGGTGCCGATGTGATCGAACTTGGCATGCCCTTCACCGATCCGATGGCGGATGGCCCCGCCATCCAACTTGCCAATCTGCGCAGCCTTGCAGCGGGGACGAAGACGGCCGATCTTCTGGACATTGCAGCGGCGTTCCGTGAGCGCCATCCCGAAACGCCCCTCATATTGATGGGCTATGCCAATCCGATGATCCGCCGGGGCGGCGACTGGTTTGCGTCAGAGGCCGCCAAGGCTGGCGTCGACGGTGTCATTTGCGTCGACCTGCCGCCCGAGGAAGATGGCGAGCTAGGCCCGGCGCTCCGTGGCAGGGGCTTGCATTTCATCCGCCTAGCCACCCCCACGACGGACATTGCACGCCTGCCCGCGGTGCTCGAAGGCGCAAGCGGCTTTCTCTACTATGTCTCCGTGGCGGGGATCACCGGGAAGCAGCAGGCAGCACTTGCCAGCATCGAGCAGGCCATGGCGCATCTGAAGGCCCAGACGCCCCTTCCCGTCGCTGTCGGATTTGGCGTGCGCACCCCTGAGCAGGCCGCCGCCATTGGCCGTGTCGCAGATGGTGTGGTCGTGGGATCGGCCATTGTCGAACTGGTCGGCCAGCATGGCGCAGCCGCTGCGCCCCATATCAAAAACTATGTCGCATCGCTGAGCGCCGCCATTGCCGGCGCTGCCAAGGAGTCCGCTGCATGAGCTGGATCAATCGGGTCCGAAACGCCATTCCCTTCATTTCCAAGAAGGACACCACGCCCGACAATCTCTGGCACAAATGCGGTAGCTGCGGCCAGATGATCTTTGCCAAGGAATGGCAGGACAATCTGTCGGTCTGCCCGAAATGCGATCATCACGGGCGCATTGGCCCCAAGGCTCGCTTCGATCAGATTTTCGATCCCGGAAGCTGTAAGATCCTTCCCACCCCCACCGTCAAGGAAGACCCGCTGAAGTTCCGGGACGGCAAGAAATATACCGACCGCATCAAGGCCGCGAGGAGCAGCACCGGCGAGCAGGACGCGCTCATCAATGCCTGTGGCGCGGTCGAAAAGGCGCCACTGGTGGTCGGGGTCCAGGACTTTGCCTATATGGGCGGTTCCATGGGCATGGGCGTCGGCGCGGCTTTTATCCAGGGAGTCGAGGAAGCCATCAAGCGCAAATGCCCCTATGTGATCTTCACCGCCGCGGGGGGAGCGCGCATGCAGGAGGGCATATTGTCCCTGATGCAGATGCCGCGCGCTACCGTTGCGATCCAGAGGCTGCATGCGGCAGGACTGCCTTATATCGTTGTCCTGACCGACCCCACCACGGGCGGCGTGACGGCAAGCTATGCCATGCTGGGCGACATTCAGATTGCAGAGCCCAAGGCGCTCATTGGCTTTGCCGGCCAACGCGTCATCGAAAACACAATAAGGGAAAAGCTGCCCGAGGGCTTCCAGCGGGCCGAGTATCTGCTGGAGCACGGCATGATAGACATGGTCGTCCATCGCAGCGAAATGCGCGCGACATTGGCCAAGGTGATCGCCTATCTCTGCCCAGCCAAGGCAGCGGCGTGATTGATGCCCGACCACGCCCGCTCCTCCGATCCCGCCGTACAGGCGCAGCTTGACCGGCTCGCGCAGCTTTCGCCGGGGCGGGACATATTGGGGCTGGAGCGCATTACCGCTCTCCTCGCCCGGCTGGGCGATCCGCAGCACGAATTGCCTCCGGTTCTTCATGTCGCAGGAACCAATGGCAAAGGATCGACCTGCGCCTTTTTAAGGGCGGCGTTGGAAGCGGACGGAAAGAGCGTCCACGTCTTTACCTCCCCCCATCTGGTCCGGTTCAATGAGCGGATACGGATCAATGGCAAGCTGATTTCCGATGCCAATCTCGCGGGGCTGCTTGCACGCGTGCTCGACCGCGCGGGAGATGTCGGCGCCAGCTTTTTCGAAGTGACGACCGCAGCCGCTTTCCTTGCCTTCGCCGAAAATGCCGCTGACGCTTGCATTGTGGAAGTGGGGCTTGGCGGACGGCTGGACGCGACAAATGTGATCCCCTCGCCTGCCGTTTGCGGGGTGGCGCAACTCGGCCTCGATCATCAGGCGTTCCTTGGTTCAACGCTGGTGGAGATCGCTCGCGAGAAAGCAGGCATTTCCAAGGCTGGAGCGCCTCTGGTGACGATGAAATATCCATCACATATCGCGCAAGTCGTGGAAGCAGCCGCTAATCAGGCGGAGGCATCCTGGTTCGCCATGGGCCGTCAATGGGACGCTGCGGTATATCGGGAAAAGCTCCATTACCGCGATGAGCAGGGGCGGCTGGAGCTGGCCTTGCCGAGGCTTTCTGGTCCCCACCAGCCCATGAACGCCGCCCTCGCGACCGCCATGCTCCGCCATCAGCAAGCCATGGTGATTTCCGAATCCGCGTTGCGGGCGGCCCCCCTTTGGGCACAATGGCCCGCACGTTTGCAGCGTCTGGAAAACGGGCCGCTCATATCCCAAGCACCCGCGGGTGCGGAACTATGGCTGGACGGCGGACACAACCCTGCTGCGGGGGAAGCGCTGGCGAGGCATTTCCAAGCCTTATTGCCTCCCCGGCAGGGACTGCATCTGGTCCTTGGCATGCTGGCCAACAAGGATCCAAAGGGCTTTCTTGAGCCTTTGAAGCCTTTCCTGGCCAGCCTGCGGGCGGTCCCCGTGCCCGGTCACGAACATCATGAACCGAGCATGCTTGCCGACCTTGCAAGTGGTTGGGGCATTGCTGGATCGGCGCATGACAATGTGGCCAAGGCCCTTTCAGTCCCCTTGGAAGAGCAAAAACCGGTGATCCTTATCGCCGGGTCCTTATATCTGGCGGGCGAGGTTCTGCGCGAGAACGAGCAACTGCCGGATTGACAGCGCTAACATTGCTACCGTTCGTTGCCCCTCTCCAGTGGGAGAGGGTTACGGAGAATTAGGCCGATGCAGTCGGTCGTAGTTGGGTAAGGGGTCGCACGCTAATGATAGCGCGCTCCCCCTCACCGACTCCAGCCAGGCTGGAAGCAGCTAAGCCTCCATATCCTCTCCCCATGGGAGAGAGAAAAGCTGAGCGTTCGGCCCATAAAATACTCCCGCCGGAGCGGGAGTATTTTCAATTACAGCGCGGGTTCGGGCGCTTTCAGGGCGATCTTCAGAACCGCATCATCGACATGATCGGCGAACTGCTTGAAGTTGTCCGCGAACAGGCCGACCAGCTTCAGCGCGGTCGCGTCATATTCCTGACCGTCAGCCCAGGTCTGGCGGGGATCGAGAATCTCGCTCTCGACGCCTGGCACATTCACCGGAACCTCAAAGCCGAAATTCTCGTCAACGCGGAACTCGACATTGTTGAGGCTGCCGTCGAGGGCAGCATTCAGCAGGGCGCGAGTGACCTTGATGGGCATGCGGCTGCCAACGCCATATTTGCCGCCGGTCCAGCCAGTGTTGACCAGCCAGCAGGTGACGCCGCCCTTCGCAATCCGTTCTTTGAGCAGATTGCCATAGACCGAGGGATGGCGCGGCATGAACGGTGCGCCAAAGCAGGTGGAGAAGGTTGCTTCCGGTTCCGTGACGCCAATCTCCGTCCCCGCTACCTTTGCCGTATAGCCGGACAGGAAGTGATACATGGCCTGCTCTGGAGAGAGACGGGCGATGGGGGGCAGGACGCCGAACGCATCAGCGGTCAGCATGATGATGTTCTTGGGAACCGGTCCCAAATTCTTTTCCGAGCTGTTGGGAATGAAATCGATCGGATAGGCGCCACGCGTATTTTCGGCGAGGCTGTTATCGTCAAGATCCAGTGCGCGGGTCTCGGGATCGATCACCACATTTTCCAGCACCGTGCCGAACCGCTTCGTGGTGGCGTAGATTTCCGGCTCGGCTTCGGCCGACAGGCGGATCATCTTCGCGTAGCAGCCGCCTTCGAAATTGAAGACCGCGGTGTCGGACCAGCCATGCTCGTCGTCACCGATCAGCGTACGGCTGGCATCGGCCGACAGGGTCGTCTTGCCCGTGCCGGAGAGGCCGAAGAACACCGCCGTGTCCCCATTGGGGCCTATATTTGCGGAGCAATGCATCGGCATCACACCGTCAACAGGAAGCTTGTAGTTCAGAATGCCGAAGACCGACTTCTTCATTTCGCCGGCATAGGCCGTTCCGCCGATGAGAATCAGCTTCTCGCTCAAATTGACTGCAATTACCGTTTCGCTGCGGCAGCCATGACGTTCCGGATCGGCGCGGAAGCTCGGCAGGTCGATAATCGTGAATTCCGGAGCAAAATCCGCCAGTTCGGCGGCAACAGGACGAACAAGGAGCGTGCGGATGAACAAATTGTGCCAGGCAAGTTCATTGATGATGCGAACGTTCACGCGATGTTCGGGTTGCGAGCCGCCGAACAGGTCAGCAACGTAAAGCTTTTCCTTGGTTGCCAGAGCCTTCAGGAAGTCCGCCTTGAGCGCCGCAAAATGTTCGGGCGACATGGGCTTATTGGTCTTGCCCCACCAGACGGTGTTTTCCGTCTCGCCATCCTGGACAATGAATTTGTCGTTGGCAGAGCGACCGGTATGCTTGCCGGTCGCGACGACCAGCGGGCCGTCCTTGGCGAGAACGCCCTCGCCATTAGTTATCGCGGCTTCCACCAGAGGCGCCGTGCCCAGGTTCCAGAATTGTGCCGCATCGCTGGAAAATCCTTGTTTTTCCAGCGTTATGGAAGATTTCGCCTGCACGCGTATTCTCCTAGTGGTTGAAATCAAATTACCGGACCCGCTTCCTCCCGTATATCATCCATCTTTGTGTCGCGGATACCAGGATTTGCTTGGCTTCGCGCATATCTGGTGAAAGGACGATCGTCAAACCGGTTAAGGACGGGCGTTGGATTGTTGCGGTGGAGCGGTGCATGGTTTACCCCTGCCCCTCCAACCCTTCAGGGGGCACGGAGCCTGACCATATCATGACTGCAACAATTGCCCTTGTTGATGACGACAAAAATATCCTGACCTCGGTTTCGATCGCTCTTCAGGCCGAGGGATTCGTAACGAGAATATATTCGGACGCAGAAACGGCGCTGAAGGCTCTTTTGGATAATCCTCCTGACCTGGCGGTTTTCGATATCAAGATGCCGCGCATGGACGGCTTGGAGTTGTTGCGCCGCCTGCGTGAGAAAAGTGCCATTCCGGTCATCTTTCTTACGTCCAAGGATGACGAGCTGGATGAAGCGCTTGGCCTTGCCATGGGCGCGGACGACTATATCACCAAGCCCTTTTCACAGCGACTGCTGATCGCTCGCATCCGGGCCATATTGCGCCGCGCCGAATTCAGCCGGACTTCCGGAACAGAAGGGGCCGAAAGCACAGCCGAGCCCCTGGTGCGCGGGCGGCTGGAGATGGATCCCGCCCGGCATCGGGTGAAATGGGACGGAAAGGATGTGACGCTCACAGTCACCGAGTTCCTGATTCTTGAAACCCTTGCCCATCGTCCGGGGGTGGTGAAGAACCGGAACCAGCTGATGGACGCGGCCTACCAGGACGATGTCTATGTAGATGACCGTACCATCGACAGCCATATCAAGCGCCTGAGACGCAAGTTCCGGGAGGTGGATCCTGACTTCAATGCAATCGATACGCTCTATGGCGCCGGATATCGTTTCTCCGACGACTAGGGAGGGCGATCTCGCCCTGCAATGGTCGGGTAAGCTGTCGCTCACGCGCCGCATATTGGCCGTGAATATCCTTGCGCTTGCCCTGCTGGCAGGCGGCTTTTTCTATCTGGACAGCTACAGAACCCGGATTGTCGACGCCCGGCTTGAACAGAGCGAAAGGGAATTGACGCTGCTTGCCCTTAGCCTGGAACGCGCCCCGAGGGACCGCTGGAATGGTTTGATTGCTGCCTATTCGCGGCAGACCGATGACAGGGTTCGCCTCTATGATGCCAGCGGAAGGCGCATTGCCGACAGCTTCACCATGGACGCTCCCCGCTATCAGCTAAGGAACCCGGAAAGCGAATCCTGGGAACGCAAGGTTGCCCGGGCGCTGGACAAGATCATCGACCGGATCGTCTGGGCGGAACTGCCGCCCGACTTCGCTGAACCTGCAATAGACATTGCTCAGAAATGGCCCGAACTGGTGAAGGCTGAGAGCAGCGGAAAGGGCCAGTCGGTCTTCCGCTATGCACCCGACCGCACACCGATGATTTCCGCCGCAATTTCGATGGGTCCCGGAAAACCGGCTCTGCTGGCCACCGAAAATGCGCGGGACATTACGCGCATCGTCCGTGCCGAGCGTTTCCGTCTGGGTGTCGTGCTGGCTGTGGCATTCCTTATTTCGATCCTGTTGTCGCTGTTCCTGGCCCGTACGATTGTGCGTCCGTTGCGGCGGCTGGCTCGTGCTGCCGTGCGGGTGCGTCTGGGCCGGGCGCGGGAGGTTACCGTGCCCCGCCTTCCCTCACGGCAAGACGAGATCGGCCTCCTCGCCCGCGCCTTGTCGGACATGAGCCACGCGCTGCGCCAGCGGATCGACGCGACCGAAGCTTTCGCGGCCGATGTCACTCATGAACTCAAAAATCCCATTGCTTCCTTGCGGTCGGCGCTTGAAGCGCTGTCCACAGTAGAAGCGCCTGAGTTGCGGGCTCAGTTAATGGACATTGCGCAGGATGACGTCCGCCGTCTGGACCGGCTGGTGACCGATATTGCGGAGGCCTCCCGCGTGGATGCCCAGCTCTCCCGCACAAAATTTCATGCGGTCGACCTTGGCCTCACCATCGAGAGGCTGGTCGCTGGCAGGGAGGCCCGCGGCATACCGCGCGACATCCGGCTTGCCTTCGCTCGCCCGCGCAAGGGCGTTGCCGTCGTGCTGGGCGATGAGCAGCGCCTGCTCCGCGTGATCGAGAACCTTGTGGACAATGCCATTTCCTTTTCGCCTCCTGGCAGCCTGGTGCAGATCATTGCCACGCGGGTCGACGACGATGTCCTGATCACTGTGGAAGATGAGGGGCCTGGTGTCCCGGAAACAGAACGCGAAACAATCTTCCGCCGTTTTCACAGCGTTCGTCCCACTGACGAGGAGTTTGGCAAACATAGCGGCCTTGGCCTGGCCATCGCCCGGTCTATCGTGGAAGGGCACCATGGCACGATCAGCATTGGCGACCGCCATGACCAGGCCCACGGCGCTCGCTTCGAAGTTCGCCTGCCGGCCGCCGGTACCGTGGTGGCAGAGGAAGCAATTGCGTGATACCTGCCCGCCAAAACGAAACCATCCTTTAATCAACGATCATCATGCACTAGAACAGGTCGGGGGAGCTTGTTCATGGCCGTCTTATCTTCCGAAACATTGCATTGCAGCACGGTCGCTATCGGCGGCCGCGCCGTGATGATCGAGGGCCGGAGCGGCAGCGGGAAATCCGACCTTGCCCTGCGGCTCATTGACCGCGGAGCGAAGCTGGTCAGCGACGACTATACCATAGCCCGCCGGAAGGGACCGCTGCTCCTTGCTTCGCCACCCCCGGCCATTGCGGGCAAGATCGAGGTGCGTAGCCTGGGCCTCATCGAAATGGAGCATGTGGCCGACCAGCCCGTCGCCTTGATCGTGCAGCTTTTCGAGGTCGTCGACCGCATGCCGCCGGATCCTGAGCGCCGTGTCGTTGCAGGCATTTCGGTGCCGGTCATCAAGATCGCACCGATGGAAAATTCAGCCCCCATAAAGGTTGAACTGGCCATGAAAAGCTTTGGCCTGGACGTTGGGGCAGATGGCTAAGATCAAGAAACCCAAGACCATTTTGCTTGTCTCCGGACTTTCCGGCGCGGGCAAGTCGACGGCGCTGCGGACGCTGGAGGATATGGGATGGGAAGTGGTCGACAACCTGCCGCTTCTGTTGCTCGACCGTTTGCTCGATGCGCCGCTGCCCGCCGGGACCGAGGATGTGGGCCGCCCGCTGGCGCTTGGCATAGATAGCCGGACACGCGGATTTGACGCCGCTGGCATTGTGAAGCGAATCAAGAAGCTACGGACGGCGGAAGGTTATGATGTCGGCACATTGTTCCTGGATTGCGGAGGAGCAGAGCTTGAACGCCGCTATTCCGAAACCCGCCGCCGTCATCCCCTCGCGCAGGACCGCCCGGCCGCCGACGGCATTGCCCGGGAGCGCGAACTGACGGAGCCGCTGCGCCGGTGGGCGGATCATGTCATCGACACCACCAATCTCTCGCCCAACAGTCTTCAGCAGGAAATACGAAGCCGCTTTGGTCTTGGGAAAGTAACGGAACCGGCCCTTACAGTGCTCTCTTTCGGCTTTGCCCGGGGCGTTCCCCGCAATGCGGATCTGGTGTTCGACATGCGGTTCCTTCGTAATCCGCATTGGGACCCGGAGCTTCGCCCCTTGACTGGCCTCGATCCCGCCGTGGGTGCCCATATCGCTGCGGATCCGTCTTATGAAGGCATTGTGGCCCAGATCGAGCAGCTTCTGCTCACCCTGCTTCCCCGCTATCATGAGGAGGGGAAAGCCTATGTTACCATAGCCTTTGGTTGTACGGGGGGACGTCATAGATCGGTACATGTCGCCGAACGGGTCGCCCAAAGCTTGCGTCAAGCCGGTTTTTCGCCCACGGTCAGCCACCGCAATCTTGAATCAGCGCCCCTCGACGCGCTTGAGAACCGGCCTAAAGATGAAGACGATGCAGCAGGATAAGTTGATCAGATGATTGGTTTGGTTTTGGTCACGCATGGTTTTCTGGCGAAAGAGTTCGTCATCGCCATGGAACATGTGGTGGGCCCTCAAAAGGCGGTGGAGACGGTCTGCATCGGGCCCGAAGACGATATGGAGGTGCGCCGCGCCGACATTGCCGCTGCGGTGGATCGTGTGAACGACGGTTCGGGGGTCATCCTCTTGACCGATCTCTTCGGGGGCACGCCGTCGAACCTTGCGATTTCCCTGCTGAAGGCGGGCGAAATCGAGGTGATTGCGGGCATCAATCTTCCCATGCTTATCCGCCTGGAAAGCGCGCGGAAGTCGATGACGGTCCAAAAGGCCGTGGCCGCCGCCCGCGAAGCAGGCCAGAAATATATAAGCGTTGCGTCGGAACTGCTGGGAAGCTCGGCATGACGGATCATAAAAAGGAAGTCCGGATCACCAACAAAAGGGGCTTGCACGCGAGGGCGAGCGCGAAATTCGTCACTCTGGCGAGCGGGCTGCCTTGCGAAATCACGGTGGAAAAGGACGGCCAGGCCGTCACCGGCACATCCATCATGGGTCTGATGATGCTGGGCGCCGCAATGGGGGACAGCATCGTCATCAGCGCGGCGGGCGAGCACGCGGCCCATGCGGTGGAGCAACTCGCCCTGCTCGTCGAAAACCGCTTCGGCGAAGAATGAGCGGTTGTCGGTGGCAAGCATGGGGGCTTTTGCGACTTTGATAAATGCAGCCATCGCCCCTGCGAAGGTAGGGGCGCCGCTTTTTTCAACCATAATGATAGGAAGCGGGGTTCCTGCCTTCGCAGGGACGGTTCGGCCAAAGGTGTATCTTGTCGCGTGAAATAACGGGTTTTTCCAACCCGCTCGTAAAACGCATCCGTTCCCTTCGCGACAAGAAGCACCGCAAACGGGAAGGGCTGTTCCTGGCCGAGGGCCTCCGCATATTGACGGAAGCGCGCGAGGAAGGTGTGCTCCCGGAAATGCTCTTCCATGCAGGCCAAGCAGAAGAGCATCCGCTGGCAGCCGCCCTGATCAGGGAAATGGAGGCGACAGGCGGCGACGTCATTGTCACCAGCACCGACATTCTGAGCAAGATCTCCGGCAAGGATAATCCCCAGGCCCTGGTAGGAGTGTATCGCGATCGTCTGACACCGCTTCAGCGGATCGACCGGCACGGTGCGGACATCTGGATCGCGGCGCAGTCGTTGCGCGATCCTGGCAATCTCGGCACCATCCTCCGCACCGGAGATGCGGTGGGCGCTGGCGGACTGATCCTGCTCGATGAATGCGTCGACCCTTTTTCCGTGGAGGCCGTGCGCGCGAGCATGGGCGCGCTATTTACGCAGAAAATCGTGCTCGCCCGGTGGGATGAATTTATTTTCTGGCTCCGGCAGGGACCGGGCCAACTTATCGGCACCAGTCTGAAGGCCACGTTGGACTATCAGGAGCCACGCTACCAAAGCCCTGCCTTCCTGCTCGTCGGCAACGAGGCACAGGGCCTACCCGCTGCTTATGAGGCCGAGTGCGACCTCCTGGTGAAGATGCCAATGATGGGAAAGGCCGACAGCCTCAATGCCGCCGTTGCGACCGCGGTGATGGCCTATGAACTGCTCAACCAGAAAAGGAACCGCCGCGCATGAACCATGCGCCCATGCCAGGACAGGAACCGCGCCCCGCACCGGCCTCTACCGGGCGTGTCCTGATGGCGAGCCTGGTCGGCACGGCGGTCGAATTCTACGACTTCTACATTTATGCCACCGCCGCCTCGCTCGTCTTTGGACCCCTCTTTTTCCCGGCGGAGTCTGCTTCGGCGCAATTGATGGCGGCTTATGCGAGCTTTGCACTCGCCTTCATCGCGCGTCCGCTCGGCGCCAGCATCTTCGGGCATTTCGGCGACCGGACGGGACGAAAATCCACGCTTGTGGCGTCGCTGACTCTGATGGGCGGATCGACGCTCGCCATCGCCTTTCTGCCGACATACCAAAGCATTGGATGGGTGGCCCCTCTCCTCCTTTGCATCCTGCGTTTCGGTCAGGGATTGGGCCTTGGCGGGGAATGGGGCGGCGCGGCGCTTCTGGCCGTGGAGAACGCGCCGCCGGGCTGGAAAGCGCGTTTTGGAATGTTCCCGCAATTAGGAGCGCCAGTGGGCTTCATCGCCGCTAATGGCTTGTTCCTGCTGCTTGGCGCGCTCCTCAGCGAGGAAGATTTCATCGAGTGGGGCTGGCGCCTTCCCTTTCTGGCAAGCGCCCTGCTGGTGATCCTCGGGCTATGGGTGCGCCTGAAGCTTACCGAAACCCCTGCATTTGCCGAAGCGATGAGACAGGCGCCGCCGCCTCGCGTGCCACTGGCCACCCTCTTTCGGCACCATGTGCGGAAGACGATGGCCGGGACCTTTGCGGTAATAGCCTGTTTCGCGATCTTCTATATCAGCACGGCCTTCGCGCTTGGCTACGGGACAACGGACGGCGGCATCGACCGGGAAACATTCCTTGGCATCCAATTGGGGGCTATCCTGTTCCTCGCCTTCGGTATTCTGCTTGCGGGCTGGTGGTCTGACCTGGGAAGTCCCCGGACAGTGCTCATCTGGGGCTGTATCGCAACGATTCCGGTTGGTCTGATTTTCGGACCGGCGCTGGGAAGCGGTTCACCGGTCGCGATATTTGCGGCGCTTGCGCTTGCCCTGCTGGCCATGGGCTTTGTCTATGGACCGCTCGGCGCCTGGCTGACCAGCCTGTTCCCGACGCAGCTCCGCTATACCGGAAGCTCGGTCGCCTTCAATATAGGTGGAATATTGGGCGGCGCTCTGGCACCCATTGTTGCCCAAGGGCTGGTGGAGGAATTCGGGATCGCCTCGGTCGGCCTCTATCTGTCGGTGGCCGCGTTTGTCAGTCTGCTATCATTGCTTCTACTGGACAGAAAGTCCGCCACCTATTGAGCAAATAACCGCCGCCCCTGCGGAGGCACGGACGGCGGAGAACCCCATGGGCCAGAGAAGTCACGTCACGCCTTGTTGATCGTGATGCGCTTCCTCTTGTCGCTCTGTTCGTTCCTGGGGATATCGAGGGTGAGAACTCCATTTTCAAAATGTGCCTCGATCTTGTCCTCGTCCGCCCCTGAAGGAAGCTGCACACGGCGTTCAAATCGGCCATAGCTGCGCTCGGTGAACATGAAGCCCTTGTCCTTTTCCTCACGCTGCTCCTTCTTTTCGCCAGAGATGGTGAGGATGCCTTCCGTCACGTCGATCTCCACATCATCGGCCGTCATTCCGGGCAGTTCCGCGGTCAGCCTGTAGCCGCTGTCCGTCGCCTCCATTTCCAGGGCAGGCAAACGCGACCGCCCATGCCCCAGGCTTGGCTCGAAGCTCCGTCCAGAGAGGTCGTCGAAGAAGCGGTCGAACTCTGAACGGAGCCAGCTTAGCGGCTCGAACAGACGCTGTGCCGGCGTTCCCGCAGGGGTGCGGGAGATGATATCCTTTGGCATATCAAATACTCCTTTCCCTATGGTGTTGAACCCAGTTGTAAAAACGCAAGGCAAGCGAGGTGTATCCCCTTTTTCCGCAAAACTGTTCCCGCACGGCAATCGGGTGTATCCCTTTGAGCAACAGGGCAAACAGGATGGGGCGGATGAGGGCACGGCCGGGTTGGAAATGGATCGGGTTTGCGGGAGCTGTCTTGATTTTGCTGGGCGGCTATCTCCTCTGGACAGGCCGGCCTCGCGAGATGGAGATTGTCAGGTCAAGGACCGGAACCGCCGTCGATCTGGTCTATGCCACGGGGTTTGTGGAACCAGAGCAGCCTGTCAGCGTCGCCGCCAGAGTAACCGCCCCTGTGGTGGACGTGCTGGTCCATGAGGGCCAGCATGTCAGGCGCGGGCAGCCGCTCGTCAGCCTCGCCGATGAGGAACAGCAAGCCTCTATCCGCCAGGCGCGAGCCGAACGGATCAGGGCAGCGCGGGATGAGGCGCGGATATTGGCACTCTACCGTCAAGGCTGGGTGACTCGGGCAGCGCGCGATCAGGCGGTAGCGGCCGCTGATGCCGCCATGGCAGCGGAGCAGACCTTCGCGGCGCGCCGCGGCCAATATGTGCTGCGCGCGGGCATAAGCGGCATTGTGCTCAAGCGGGATGTGGAGCCTGGCGATCTGGCTACGCCTAGCCGCGTACTGATGACATTGGGCGACCCGGCCCACGTCCGCGTCACAGCGACGGTGGACGAGAGGGATGTGCCCCGCATCCGGCCGGGACAGCCTGCCCTCATGTCAACGGAAGCTTTTCCTGGGCGCATCATCCGGGGCCGGGTGCGAGAGATCACCCCCGGCGGCGATCCCACCGAGAGAGCCTTCCGCGCGCGGCTTTTCCTCGATGAGGCACCGGCGCTTCCGCTCGGATTGACGCTGGAAGTGAACATTATCACCAGACGCACGCCCCATGCAGTGCTCGTTCCTGCATCCGCGCTTGCCGGAAACCATATCTGGACCGTGAAGGATGGCCGGGCGCATTCCCGTCGCGTGAAGACCGGCACCGTTGGTGCGGAGGAGGTCCAGATCCTGAATGGCCTTCGCGCAGGAGAGACGGTGATAGTCGACCCGCCCCAGGACCTTGAAGAAGGGGAGAAGGTCAGGGCTAAAAACCAATGACCGGCTCGCCTCTCCTGCTGCTTGACATTGCCTTTCACCATCTTGCCGGGCGCAGACGGCAGACGATCGTGGCCGTCAGCGGCGTGGCCATTGGAGTGGGTTTCTTCCTCGCCGTTTCAGCCTTGATGATGGGCAGTCAGCGCGACTTCATAAAAACATTGGTGGACGCCGCTCCGCACATCATCATCTCCGACGAACTGCGCAGTCCACCGCCCCAGCCCGGAATCCTGGCATTTCGGAAGGGTGCTGTAGAGCTGCACGGGTTCAAGGTGCGGAATGAAGCAAGGGGCCTCAAGGACTGGCAGGAAATCCTGCAGGCTGTCGACGCCATGCCGGGCGCGATCGGTTCCCCGAGCCTGACGGGAGGCGTGACGCTGCGCGTGGGTGGGCGTGAGGAGCCGCTGTCCATCATAGGCATAGAACCGGAAATCGAAAGCAGGATCAGCGACATAGAGGATAAACTTCGCGTTGGCCGTCTGCGGGATCTGGAAAGCACACAGGGCGGCGTCGTGCTGGGCGAAGACATGGCCCAGCGCCTTGGTGTTCGCATGGGCGATATAGTTGGCGCCACTTCCGCTTCGGGAGGAACGCGTTCTCTGCGCATCGTTGCACTGTTCAAGCGGGGACAGACCCAGATCGGCGCGTCCTCAGCCTATGTTCTCCTTCGCGAAGCACAGTCGATGCTTGCAAGGCCATTCATTATCAACCGGATAGGCATCAGGCTTGATGATCCCTATCAAGCCCAAGAGGTCGCCAGCCGCCTGGAAAAGCAATTTTCCTATAAGGCGGAAAGCTGGCAGGAGCGGTCCAGCGATTTCCTCTCGCTGCTCGTGACCCGCAACGTCATCATGTATAGCGTCGTGTCCGCCATTTTGCTGGTCGCGAGCTTCGGCATCTACACCGTCGTGTCGAACAGCGTAGCGGACAAGCGGCGCGATATTGCAATCATGCGCTCCATGGGCTTTTCGCTTGCCGATCTGCAGTTCATCTTCATTTGCGAAGGACTGGCGCTCGCGCTGATCGGCATTGGTTTTGGCTGGCTGCTGGGCTTTGGGCTGATGCAGATATTGGGTTCAGTCGAATTCAGGATCAGCGGCGAGGGCGAATTTCTGCCGCTGGACCGCGGAAGCACCCAATATTTGATAGCTGGCGCGGCGTCCTTGTTCGCTGGAGTCATTGCCGCTTGGCTGCCCGCGCGCAAAGCGGCTCAAGTCGATCCCGTGGACATCCTGCGGGGGGCTGCATGACGGTCTTGATCGAGGCGCAGGATCTAACGCGCGTCCTGCCGGGCGAACCACCCGTGACACTCGTCCGGGATGTCAGTCTGGAGGTGGAGAAAGGCAGCTTTACAGCCATTGTCGGTCCGTCCGGCTGCGGCAAATCCTCACTGCTCTACCTGCTCGGACTTATTGATCGCCCGACCGAGGGGAAACTGTTGATCGCGGATCAGGACATGACGCCGCTTGATGGTGACGAGCGAGCGAAGGTCCGGCTGGAGCGGATCGGATTTGTTTTTCAGTTCCACTTCCTGCTGCCGGAATTCACGGCGCTGCAGAACGTCCTTTTGCCCATGCGAAAGCTGGGCCGGCTGGAGCGCAGCGCAGCGGAGGAGCGCGCGTTGCAATTGCTGGACGGCGTTGGCCTGAAGGACAAGGCGGCGAAGACTCCCGACCGCATGTCGGGTGGAGAACGGCAGCGCGTGGCGATTGCCCGCGCTCTCGCCAATGATCCCGCCATTATCCTGGGAGATGAGCCCACCGGCAATCTCGACAGCCAAAATTCCGAGCGGGTCGTTCAGATATTCAGGATGTTGGCCAAGGAGCAAGAGCGGGCGGTGCTTTGCGTGACGCACGACATGGATGTTGCCGCTGCCGCCGATGTGCGGATCAACATGCTGGATGGACGGATTGTGGGGGTAGAGCGGCAGAGGTGATTGGGCGGGACGACGGACAAATCGGCGATCACTTCACCCGCGCTCGGCCAGATTCGTTTCATCATTTCCCGATTCGTCGAAAAGCCGGGCCGTAAAGGCTATCCGCAGCGCTTCGGAAAGGCTTTGCACGCCAAGCTTCTGCATCAGATTGGCGCGGTGGATTTCGACCGTTCGGGGACTGATCCCGAGATCATAGGCGATAGTTTTGTTGGGCAGACCATCCACCATGCCCTTTAGCACATCGCGTTCCCGCGGTGTCAGAATGTTCAGACGCGCCCGCGCATCTTCGCAGCGCGCGTCAAGCAAATTGTCCGCCTCCAGCCTCTGACGGGCCGAATCCAAAGCGCCCAGCAAGACGTCCTTCTCAAACGGCTTTTCAATGAAATCGCTGGCGCCTGCCTTCATGGCACGTACGGCCATGTCGACGTCGCCATGGCCGGTCATGATGATGACGGGCAGCATGACGCCAGCCTCGCGAAGCCGTTGCTGCACCTCCATGCCGTCCATGTCGGGCATACGAACATCGAGCAGAATGCAGCCCCGTTCCAGCTTGGAAAGGCTGCTTAGAAATTCCTTGCCGGAGCCGTAGAGAGTGGTGGCATAGCCGCTGGTTCTGAGCAGAAAGGAGATAGAGCGGCGGATTGCCTCGTCATCGTCAACAACATGCACTAACGGCTTGTCGGTCATAGCTTGCCTCCTGCTGGAAGCAGCTTAACTTATTTCGATGCAATCTCAACGCGCTTTGGACCTAATGCGCCAATAGCAACGGCACCTTGCATTCGGCCATCAGATATTTGGTCACGCCACCGAACAGCGTTTCGCGGAGGCGGCTGCGTCCATAGGCGCCCATGACAAGATAGGAACCGCCAAGTTCCTCTATCGCCTTCACGATCGTCTCTTCGACCGTACGGCCGGCCCGCGCCCATTCATGAAGCTCCGACGCTATGCCATGCCGCGAAAGATAGGCGGAGGCGTCCGTTGCCGGAAAACCGCTATCATCCTCCTCAACGGTAAGGATGTTCACTTCCTGTGCCTGGGATAGCAGCGTGACCGCAGAGCGAAGCGCATGCGCAGCCTCATAGGAACCGTTCCAGGCGATGATAGCCCGGCCACAGCAGTCAAAGGAACTGAGCTTTGGCGGCACCGCCAGCACCGCTCCCCGTGCGTGCACCGCGACATCGGCGGCAATGGGCAGCGGCGAACCGGGGTCCTTTGGCGCGGCCATGGTCCGGGTCAGGACCGTGACGTCCGCCAGACGGGAAACGCTCAGCATCGTCTGGACCAGGTCGCCATTATAATGCTGCCAGTCCCACGAAATGCCTTCCTTCGTGAGTCGCTCCTCGAATGTGGCTCTTTCCTCCGCTTCTTCTGCCCGTAGCTCCTGAAGATTGGCGGGCAGCACGAAGGAACCGCCGAATGGATCCATAGCAACATATTGCTGGATGGGTGTAACCTGGAGGCAGGTCAGGTGTCCCTCCTGAGCCCGGACAAGGTCAAGCGCAGCCTGTAGCCGTGATTCCTGTCCACTGTCGCGATTGATATGCAGCAGGACCGATTTCATCACTTTACTCCCCAGCATTCTGGCCGAAGGCCAGTCTAGGCGAGGGCGTAACAAGGGTAACTAAGCAATTATGCGTATGCAAGTTTTCAGGATCAGCATGGCACCTTTAGCAGTCAGCTAGCTCATTAGCCCGCCAGAGCGGCCTTCACAGCCTCAATCGCCGCAGCGGCCTTGGTGCCATCGGGGCCACCGCCTTGCGCCATGTCAGGACGGCCCCCACCGCCTTTGCCGCCAAGAGCTTCTACGCCAACGCGAACGAGGTCCACGGCGCTATGCCCCGCCGTCAGATCGTCCGTGACGCCAACCGCGATCGACGCGCGACCGTCAACCACGGCCACAAGGGCGCAGACGCCGCTGCCCAGTCTCTTCTTGTTCTGATCGATAAGGCCGCGAAGCTCCTTGGGGTCCAGGTCTTCAATGACCTGACCCAGAAAGTTCACATGGCCGACCTTCTCAGGACCTGCCGCCTCGGCACACGCGCCGCCGCCGCCAAGCGCGAGACTTTTCTTCGCCTCAGCCAGTTCGCGCTCGAGCTTCCGCCGTTCCTCAACCAGTGCGGCAATCCGGGCAGGCACTTCGTCGGGAGCAGTCTTGAGCGCTGCAGCGGCAGCCTTTAGCTTCTCCTCACGATCCGTAAGCCACAGGCGCGCAGCCTCGCCGGTCAGCGCCTCGATGCGGCGGACACCGCTGGAAACCGCCGATTCGCTCACAATCTTGAAGAGCGCGATGTCGCCAAGCGCGGAGACATGGGTGCCGCCGCACAATTCGACTGAATAATGCTTTTCAGTGGTCCGCCCCATGGAAAGGACACGAACTTCGTCGCCATATTTCTCGCCGAACAGCGCCATGGCGCCCGCCTCTATGGCGTCGTCCGGGGTCATGAGGCGCGTGGTAACGGATTCGTTCCCCCGGATCTGCGCGTTCACGTCGGCCTCGATATCCGCAATCTGTTTGGGCGTCAGGGCTTCAGGATGCGAGAAATCGAAGCGAAGGCGATCAGGTGCGACAAGGCTGCCCTTCTGGGTCACATGGCCACCCAGGCGTTCCCGCAGCGCCGCGTGCAGCAGATGTGTCGCACTGTGGTTTGCGCGGATGCGGTTGCGGCGCTCTACGTCGACGCTGAGATGCACTGTGTCGCCGACGGCGATCTTTCCAGCGGTGACCCTGGCCTGATGGGCATGGAGGCGTCCCAATGGCTTTGCTGTATCCGTTACCTCGGCGCCAAGGCCATCATTGGTGGAAATGCTGCCGGCATCCCCCATCTGGCCGCCACTTTCACCATAAAAGGGCGTTTGATTGGTGACGACGATCACCTCCTCACCCGCAGAGGCGGAATCGACAGCCGTTCCGTCCAGGACAAGGGCGACAACCTGCCCCTCCCCTTGGGTCGAAGTATAGCCGGTGAACTCTGTCGCGCCGCTGTTTTCAGCGATGTCGAACCAGATTTCATCCGATGCCTTTTCGCCCGATCCTTTCCACGCGGCACGGGCGGCGGCCTTCTGCTGCGCCATGGCAGCGTCAAAACCGGCCCGGTCCACCCCGAACGACTGAGCGCGCAGCGCATCTTCGGTAAGGTCATAGGGGAAGCCGTAGGTATCATAGAGCTTGAAGGCGGTTTCCCCCGGCAAGGTGTCGCCAGCCTTCATCCCTGCGGTGGCTTCGTCCAGGAGACGCAAGCCCTTTTCCAGCGTCTGGCGAAAGCGTGTTTCCTCGCGCAGCAGTGTTTCCTGAATGAGAGGCTGTGCGCGAATGAGTTCTGGATAGGCTCCGCCCATTTCGGCGACGAGGCCGCCGACCAGGCGGTGCATCAACGGTTCACTGGCACCAATGAGATGCGCATGGCGCATCGCGCGGCGCATGATGCGGCGCAGGACATAGCCCCTGCCCTCATTGGCCGGAAGCACCCCGTCCGCGATGAGGAAACCTGAGGAGCGGAGATGGTCCGCGATAACGCGGTGGCTCGCTTTGTGCTCGCCATCAATTGCCGTCTTCGTGAGCTCGGAGGACTCCTCGATCAGGGCGCGGAACGTGTCCGTGTCATAATTGTCATGGACGCCCTGCAGCACTGCCGCAATGCGCTCCAGGCCCATGCCAGTGTCGATGCTGGGCCTGGGCAGCGGCACACGATCGCCGCCCGGCTGCTGGTCGAACTGCATGAAGACCAGGTTCCAGATTTCGACGAAACGGTCGCCATCTTCTTCCGGACTACCCGGAGGGCCGCCATAGATATGCTCGCCATGGTCGTAGAAGATTTCGGAACAAGGACCGCACGGACCAGTGTCGCCCATCGACCAGAAATTATCGGACGTCGCAATGCGAATGATCCGCTCATCAGGCAGGCCTGCAATTTTCTTCCAATGGGCGAAAGCCTCATCGTCATCGTGATAGACCGTGACCGTCAGCCGGTCCGCGGGGATCGCCCATTCCTTCGTGATGAGCGTCCAGGCGTGGTGGATCGCCTGTTCCTTGAAATAATCGCCGAAGCTGAAATTGCCCAGCATCTCAAAGAAAGTGTGATGCCGCGCGGTATAGCCCACATTGTCGAGGTCATTATGCTTGCCGCCGGCCCGCACGCACTTCTGAGAAGAAGCCGCGGTGCTGTAGTCACGCTTTTCAAGGCCAGTGAAGACATTCTTGAACGGCACCATGCCCGCGTTCACGAACATGAGCGTCGGGTCGTTGTGGGGCACGAGCGGCGCGGATGCCACGGGAGTGTGCCCTTGCGACGCGAAATAGTCGAGGAAGGAGCGGCGGATGTCGTTGGTCGATGTCATGCGGGCGATTTAGGCGAGAGAAACCCGTCGCACAAGCATTACGGTTCAGCGTGCTTGTTGCGCCTGTCTTGCTGCCGCACCAAAGCGCAAGTTCAAATGGACAAGCATCGCTTTGCGCCTCCGCAAAGCACTGGTCACGCATAAGCATAAGGCCCGCCAGCCTTCAGCGCGGTACGGTAAGCCGGGCGAGCATGCATGCGGTCCAGCCAATCGATCAGCCTGGGCCGGGTGCGGTCAAGGCCAGCGCGGCTGCGGCTCAGTTCGAGCGGAAAGCTCATTACAATATCGGCGGCCGTGAACTGGTCGCCAGCGAAATAGGGCCTTTCGACCAACTCTGATTCCAGCCAGTCCAGATGTTCGTCCAGCATTCCCTGGACCGTCTTCTTGGCTGGCCTGCCGAGCAGCCCCAAACGCCCGACCACCAGCAGCGCCATCAGCGGCGGCATCATAGAGCCTTCGGCATAATGCAGGAATTGGCGGTATCGAAGTATGGTTTCCCTGTGAGGAGGAGGCCCCAGCTTTCCGTCCGCCTTCTCCACCAGATATTCCACTATGGCTCCCGTTTCGGTGATGATGTGCGAACCATCCTCTATGACCGGCGAACGGCCCAGCGGATGCACTTCGCGCAGGGATGAGGGCGCCCGCATCGTATCGGGATCACGTTCATAGCGCTGAACCCGGTAAGGCATGTCCAATTCCTCCAGCAGCCACAATATGCGCTGGGATCGGCTATTTTCGAGATGATGGACGATGACAGTCATGAACCAGGCTCCTGAAAAGCCATTGGAAAGCGCGCCTGACATATCGGTGCCCCCGCAAAAAGCGCAAGAGCGAGCGCTGGATTTCGGAACCTGATCGTCGGAATGGTGGTTGAACTCTTGTCCCAATTCCGGGGCAAAGGAGGATGCCACGATGGCAAACAAGCAAGGCGGCGATCGGTCGCAACGCGATCAGGATACCCGCCGCAAGCAACAGCAGCAGGAAAACCGGCAAGGTCAAATGGGCCAGGAAAAGCGCCAACAAGACCGTAAGCCCGGTTCTGACCAGCAACGCTGACAATAAAGACAACTGGGAAGGGGCCGATTTCCGGCCCCTTTTCGTTGCAGGCATGGCGGACACAAAGGCGTCTATTCTTCCAATGTGAAGCCGACCTTCAATGTGACCTGGAACTGCTCAACCCGGCCCTCCTTCACATGGCCGGTTGTCTTCACAATCTCAAACCATCCAAGGTTTCGTAGCGAACGGCTGGCGCGTTCCATGGCCCTGCGGACCGCATCATCAATACTTTCGGATGAGGTCCCGACGATCTCGGTGACTTTGAAGATATGCTCTTGCATCTGAAACTCCCTCGGCCAGTGACGGAGAGGCGGCAAGCATAGCACAGGAAGCACTGCAGGGCTCTGACTATCTGGAAAATGGCAATTTGGGCGTACTCAAAGGGAGATTTTTGTACGACTCGAGCAGCCGTGCTATACAGATTCAGTCTTGCCAGGGACCCCTCACCGGGAATGACCGGAGAGAGGGAGCCGGATTCACAAATCCGGAATGTCCAGGACAAGGTAGAGCGCGTCCCCCGACCTGTGAGCCAGCTATTCTGGTGAAAGGTTCGAGGGACGCGTTTTGATTCCGTCTGATTTTCAGGCGGTGCGGCTCACGCGCTGATCCAGGAAAATCCTGGCGCCGGTCGGTTCGGTGATGACTACATCTTGCCTGCCCCGGCGAAGCAATCCCTTTGCCACCGCGATAGCCTCCTGATGCGATGCGGCGCAGACCGTTGTTGTGCCGCAGTCCTTGAATCTGATCCTGTACATAGCCCTTCCCAGCACTCTTCCCAAGGCCGGGAGTTTTCAGTGGCTTCGAGCAGCCGTCATTGATCGAGATCAAACTGGTGCAAGGATGACATGGCAGCAGCACGCCAATCTGTGCTGCGACTGCTTTTATCCATGTCTGGAGGAAAATGGCGCGCCCGGAACGATTCGAACGTCCGACCCTCAGATTCGTAGTCTGATGCTCTATCCAGCTGAGCTACGGGCGCTTGGGAGTGCCGCAGATAGGCGGGGGCGCCGGTTCTGGCAACCCCCTTTTTGCGGTTCTTCAGGAAATTTTATCCCCGTGCCTTGAGCGCCGCCTGCGCTGCCGCAAGACGGGCAATCGGAACGCGGTAGGGAGAGGCGGAGACATAGTCGAGGCCTGTCGCTTCGCAGAAGGCGATAGAGGCCGGATCGCCCCCATGCTCCCCGCAAATGCCCAGCTTGATACCGCTGCGCGTGGCCCTGCCCCGCTCCGCAGCAAGTTCAATGAGCTGCCCCACGCCTTCAATGTCCAGGCTGACGAACGGGTCGCGCGGGAAAATGCCCTTGTCGACATATTGCGTCAGGAACCGCCCGGCATCGTCACGGCTGATGCCGATGGTGGTCTGGGTAAGGTCATTGGTGCCGAAGGAGAAAAATTCGCCCACTTCGGCAATTTCGCCCGCCTTCAGAGCGGCCCGGGGGAGCTCGATCATCGTGCCGACGAGATATTCGACCTTCCGTCCCTTTTCCGCGAACACGGCTTCAGCGGCCCGGTCCACGACATCCTTCATCAGTTCCAGTTCCTTGCGCGTGGCGACGAGCGGAATCATGACCTCTGGAATGGGCGCCTCACCCGATTCGATGGCGACATCGATCGCCGCCTCGAAAATGGCGCGGGCCTGCATTTCGTAGATTTCCGGGTAGGTGACGCCGAGGCGGCAACCGCGATGGCCGAGCATGGGATTGAACTCATGCAGTTCGGCCGCACGGCGCTTGAGCGCTTCAACGCCCACTCCGGCTGCCTCGGCAACTTCCGCGAACTCCGTCTCGCCATGGGGGAGGAATTCATGAAGCGGCGGGTCGAGCAGGCGGATGGTGACCGGCAGGCCAGCCATCACGCGGAAGATTTCGGTGAAGTCGCTGCGCTGTTCGGGGAGCAGCTTGGCAAGCGCCTCCCGCCTGCCCTTTTCGGTGTCGGCCAGGATCATCTGGCGGACGGCGGTGATGCGGGCGGCGTCGAAGAACATATGCTCGGTACGGCAAAGGCCGACGCCTTCCGCCCCGAACTCCCGCGCCGTGCGGCAGTCGAGCGGGGTTTCGGCGTTCGCGCGCACCTTCAGACGGCGGACCTTGTCGGCCCATTCCATAAGCTTGCCGAAGTCTCCGGCCAGCTCCGGCTGAACTGTCGGCACTTCGCCCGCCATGACCTCACCCGTCGTACCGTCGATGGTGATGGTGTCACCCTCCACCAGCTTGCGGCCGCCGACATTGAGGACGCCGCTACGTGCATCGATGGAGAGGCTGCCAGCGCCAGAAACGCAGGGGCGGCCCATGCCGCGCGCCACCACGGCGGCATGTGACGTCATGCCGCCACGAGCGGTCAGGATGCCCTTGGCCGCATGCATGCCGTGAATATCCTCGGGGCTCGTCTCGATGCGGACGAGGATGACCGCCTCGCCCAGTTCGGCCCGGCGTTCGGCGGCGTCGGCGTCAAAGACGATGATGCCGCTGGCAGCTCCCGGAGACGCCGGCAGACCCTTGGTCAGAACATCGCGCGGGGCGTTGGGGTCGAGCGTCGGGTGGAGAAGCTGGTCGAGCGCTGCAGGATCAACGCGGGCGATCGCCTCTTCCTGAGTGATGAGGTCCTCATTGGCCATGTCCACCGCGATCTTGAGCGCGGCCTTGGCGGTGCGCTTGCCCGAACGGGTCTGGAGCATCCAGAGCTTACCCTGCTGCACCGTGAACTCGATGTCCTGCATGTCCCGGTAATGGGTTTCCAGGATCTGGAAGACCTTGGCGAGTTCGGCATAGGTTTCGGGCATCGCTTCTTCCATGGAGAGCGCCTTCGCCCCTGCCCGCTCGCGCGCTTCCCGGGTCAGATATTGCGGCGTGCGGATACCCGCCACCACATCCTCGCCCTGCGCGTTGATGAGGAATTCGCCATAATAGCAATTCTCGCCGGTTGCGGGATCGCGGGTGAAGGCAACGCCGGTCGCCGAGGTGTCGCCCATATTGCCGAACACCATCGCCTGCACATTGACCGCCGTGCCCCATTCGCCGGGAATGTTGTTCAGGCGGCGATAAACCTTGGCGCGCTCCGACTGCCAGCTACCGAAAACGGCGCTGATCGCGCCCCAGAGCTGGTCATTCACTTCCTGCGGGAAAGGCTTTTCCCATTGGTCGGCAACGATCGCCTTATACTCGGCGACCAGCGCCTTCCAATGTTCAGCCCCCATCTCAGTATCAAGCGCGAAGCCATTATTTTCCTTGGCGATTTCCAGCGCTTCCTCAAATGCGCCATGGTCGAGGCCGAGGACCACGTCGGAATACATCTGGATGAAGCGGCGGTAGCTGTCCCAGGCGAAGCGCTCGTCGCCCGAGGCAGCGGCAAGGCCGAGAACGGTTTCATCATTGAGGCCGAGATTGAGGACCGTGTCCATCATCCCCGGCATGGAAACGCGCGCGCCCGAGCGGACGGAGACCAACAGCGGATCGGCAGGATTGCCGAAGGTCTTGCCAGTGATGCCCTCAATATGCGCGATCCCCAGCTTCACTTCCTCATAGAGGCTCTCGGGATAGGTTTCCCCATCGGTATAATAGCGCGTGCACATTTCGGTCGTGATCGTGAAGCCCGGGGGCACCGGCAGACCGATGGAGGCCATGCCATCCAGGTTCGCGCCCTTGCCGCCAAGCAAGTTCCTGTCGCCGTTCCCGCCATCGGAAACATTGCCGCCGAACCTGTACACATATTTGGTCATTCTGCTCTCATCCTGCACTGATGATCGGGATTGCCCCCGAAGTTCACACCGTCGCCGGGTCAATGACATGGGCCAAAAATCCCCGTTTGCTTCGAGCGGAGGTTCGAGCCTGCCGAGAAGCGAACGGAGATTGAAGCTCCTATTACATCAACCCTCAATCCTCGAAAAATCAGCCACTTCATGCACGGCGTTACGAACGCGCATGAGGAGACCGAGCCTGGCCGTCCGTTTTGCCGGATCAGCATCATTCACCGTCACCTTGTCAAAAAAGGCGTCGATGGGCGCACGCAACAACGCGAGCGCCGACATGGCGCCTTCGAAATCCTCCGCCTCAACTGCATCCGCCGCCCTAGGTTCCGCAGCGTCAAGCGCCGCGATCAAGGCAGCTTCCTCATTTTCCGGTTGATAGGAAAGGGATATTGTGGGGGAGCCGTCAAACTGTTCCTTTTTCAGGATATTCGCGGCGCGGCGGTACCCGATGAGGAGGTTCGCGCCATCTTCCGTAGCGACAAAGGATTGCAGCGCCTTCACCCGTGCGAGCAGGCGAACGAGGTCGTCCTCTCCGCCGAGGGCGAAAACGGCGTCGATGAGGTCATGGCGGACGCCAGCCTCGCGTTGCTGGACTTTGAGGCGGTCGGCGAAGAAATCTAGAAGTTGATTCAAAGCATCTCCATGACGCGCCAAGATCGGATCGTTGGAAAGCTCATCTGACCGACCTGCCAGAATCTTCTGAACGACTTCCTTTGAAGGGCGCTGCCCAAGAGCAGTTTCCAGACCTCGATATACATCCCTTACGATATCAATAGCTTGTCCCGTATAGTTTTGGACATAATGTTGGTACAGGGACGCCAAGATCGTAACCCGCAAATTGCAGCGGATAGCTTTCTCCAAAAGCAGCGCGATAACACCAATTGCCGCACGCCTTAAAGCAAATGGATCTTTTGATCCTGTCGGCAACATGTTTTCTGCAAAGAAGCCGGTTAGAGTATCCAGCTTATCCGCCAGACTCACCGCCACGGTGACCGGATCGGTCGGCACTTCATCGCCCTGCCCGACGGGCCTGTAATGGTCGCGGATGGCGTTGGCGACCTCATCGGGCAGGCCTTCGGCGCGGGCGTAATAGCCACCCATAAGGCCTTGAAGTTCAGGGAATTCTCCGACCATCTCGGTGACGAGGTCGGCCTTGCAGAGGCGGGCCGCCTGTTCGGCGAGGTCGGCCAATCGCTCCCTCTCCCCTTCAGGGGAGAGGGGGCTGTCTTGCGAACTTGATGGAGCGCTGGAGGTGGGGGCTGGCCCCTCTCCCAACCCTCTCCCCTGAAGGGGGGAGGGCTTTACGATCCCCTCTTCGACCAGCCATCTTGCCAGTTTCGCGACACGGTCGACCTTGTCGGCTACCGTGCCGAGCTTCTCATGAAAGACAATGCGGTCGAGCTTCTTTGCGTGCTCCGCAAGGCTCGTCTTCCGGTCCTGTTCCCAGAAGAAACGCGCATCGCTGAGCCGCGCCGCGAGCACCTTCTGGTTCCCGGCGACAATCGCCTGCCCGCCATCATGCGCGTCGATGTTGGCGGTGCAAATGAACGCGGGAGCGAGTCCGCCTTCCCTGTCCTGCACCGCGAAATATTTCTGGTTGGTGCGCATGGTGAGTTGGATCACCTCGGGCGGCACCTCGAGGAAGGCCGGGTCGAAAGTCCCAAGCAACGGAACCGGCCATTCGGTAAGCCCCGCGTTTTCCGCAACCAGCCCTCTGTCCTCGACCAGCTTCAAGCCAGCCGCTTCCGCAGAAGCTTTGGCTTTTTCCTCAATGAGTTGCTGACGTTCCTTATGATCCACTATCACATGGCAGAGGCGCAGCTTTTCGGCATAATCATGCGCGCTGCCGATGGTGATCGGGCCGGGATGATGGAAGCGATGGCCAACGGTGGCGCTGCCGGACGTGATGCCGTCTATCCGGAACTCCACCACATCGTCGCCCAGCAGCGCAACGATGCCTTGCAGCGGGCGGACCCAGCGGAGGCTTTCGGTGCTTTGGCTCGATTTGCCCCAGCGCATCGACTTGGGCCAGGGGAATGCGCGGATAATCTGCGGCACAATCTCAGCGATGACTTCCGCCGTGGCGCGGCCGGGCTTTTCGATGACGGCGAAAAGGATCGCGTTGCCCTTATTGTCCTCGCGCTCGACCAACTGGTCGCGGGTAAGGCCGGTGGAGCGGAGGAAGCCTTCCAGCGCCTGAGCGGGCGCGTCGGCGCGGGGGCCCTTGCGTTCCTCGGTCACCGCTTCGGTCTGGAGCGGAAGGTCATGGGCAATGAGCGCAAGGCGGCGAGGCGTCACATAGCTCGTCAGCCGCTCCGCCTTCAGCCCCGCTTCGGCGAGCTTTTCGGTGAACATGCGGGCAAGGTCGTCCGACGCCTTCGCCTGCATGCGGGCGGGGATTTCTTCGGAGAGAAGTTCGAGGAGGAAGTCGGTCATGGTTTAGGCTCCTCCCCGGCACGGGGAGGGGGACCGCCAGCCGCAGGCTGGTGGTGGAGGGGGTCCCCGGCAATCGCAGCTATCGAGCCGATGACCGAATTCACGTCCTTCAAAATGTCGGAAGCGGCAATTCGAAGCACTTTATACCCGTTCTCATTCAGAAAATTATCGCGAGAGACATCCTGCATGGGCCGGTTGCCCATATTATGCGCTTGCCCGTCGACCTCGATCACGAGACGCAGGGGGCTGCAATAGAAATCGGCGATGTAGTTGCCGATAGGGTGCTGACGGCGGAATTTTACGCCCAGTTGGGAACCGCGCAAGTGTTGCCAGAGAATGACTTCGGGCAGACTCATTTCGCGGCGGAGTTTGCGGGCGGTGTAGGTTTCGGGGCGGTGCAGTTGCTGTGGCGCCTGCCGGGAGCCCCCTCCACCAGCCTTCGGCCGGTCCCCCTCCCCGTTCCGGGGAGGATTTGCTGCGGCCATCATTCCGCCCACCCGTTCTTCTGCATCCATGCCTCACAGCTTCCTTTGGCGAGGTCACGGACGCGGCCGATATAGGCTTGGCGTTCGGCGACGGAGATCACGCCGCGGGCCTGCAGCAGGTTGAAGATGTGGCTTGCCTCAATCGCTTGGTCATAGGCAGGGAGAGGCAAGCCCTTTTCAATACAGCTCTTGCATTCGGCCTCGGCGTCGCGGAACCATTGGAAGAGCTTGCCGGTGTCGGCAACCTCGAAATTCCACGTGGAAAATTCCTGCTCATTGGCAAGGAAAACGTCGCCATAAGTGACGCCGTCGTCATTGAATTTGAGATCGTAAACGCTGTCGACGCCCTGAATATACATGGCGAGGCGCTCAAGGCCGTAGGTAAGTTCGCCCGCGACCGGCTTGCAGTCAAAGCCCCCCATCTGCTGGAAATAGGTGAACTGCGTCACCTCCATGCCGTCGCACCAGACCTCCCAGCCAAGGCCCCAGGCGCCGAGCGTCGGGCTTTCCCAATCATCCTCGACGAAGCGGATGTCGTGAAGCAGCGGATCAATGCCGATTTCCGCCAGCGAACCCAGATAAAGCTCCTGCAGGTTCGCAGGCGAGGGCTTCATGATCACCTGATATTGGTAATAATGCTGGAGCCGGTTGGGATTCTCGCCATAGCGGCCGTCGGTCGGGCGCCGGCTCGGCTGCACATAGGCGCAGTTCCATTTTTCCGGCCCTAGAGCACGCAGGGTGGTGGCAGGATGAAAAGTGCCTGCGCCCACGCGCATGTCATAGGGTTGGAGAATCACGCAGCCCTGCTTGCTCCAATAAGCATGGAGGGTCAGGATAAGATCCTGGAAGCTCAGGACTTTCTTCTCATTCACCCGCTATTGCCTTCGCATCTGCAACAGAAATGACTTTTTCGCGCGCCGCTTTGGCGCATGGCGGGCGGCGGGTCAAGAAGACGACAAGATTCGCCTTGATAGTTCCGGGTTTGGCATGGAGAAGAGTGCCATATTCCAAGGAGCCAGAACCTATGCTGTTTCGCCTGCCTGCCTTCATGCTGGCGCTGTCCTTCAGCCTTGCGGCTTGCGCCAATCCCCCGGCGCGCCAGGGCGGCATAGATCTTGCCAGCGCCGACCCCGCGCTCTGGGCGGTGAAGGATGAGGACACGACCATCTATCTCTTCGGCACCGTACATGTGCTGAAGCCCGGCACGGTGTGGCTCGATGACGAGGTCGGCGACGCCTTTGCCAGAGCAGACCGGCTGGTGCTGGAAATCGTGACGCCTGAGCAGAATGAGATGGCGCAGAAGGTCGCAACGCTCGCGGCCGATGCGAGCGGCAAGCCGCTTAAGGACAAGATGGGCGAAACGGCCCATGCCAGATATGTCGCCGCCATGACGGAGGCGGGCATTCCCTGGCAGCCCTTTGAGCGGCTGAAGCCCTGGATCGCGGCCATAACGCTATCACTCGCCCCCTTGAGCAAGCTCGGCTATGATGATGAGTTGGGGGCAGAGAAAGTGCTGACCGCTGCTGCCAGGACACATGGCAAGTCGATCGGCGCACTGGAAACGCCGGAACAGCAGCTACGCTATTTCGACAGCCTGCCGGAAAAGCAGCAAGTCGCCTTTCTGAATGCCACGGTGGATGGCATGGCGGACGTGGAAAAGGATTTCACCAGCCTCGTCGAGAGCTGGGCGGCCGGCAAGCCGGAGGCTCTTGCCGAGAAGATGAATGAGTCGCTTGAGGCTACACCAGAGCTGGCGGAAACCCTGCTCTTTCAGCGCAATCGCAATTGGGCCGCGCAGATCGAGGCGATGCTGGAGAAGCCCGGCACCGTGTTCGTCGCCGTTGGCGCCGGGCATCTGGCGGGGACGAAGAGCGTGCAGGACTATCTGCAGAAGCTCGGCATTGCAGCACAGCGGGTGCCGCACCATGAGACGCCAGTCAAATAGCCCATCCCCCGGCCCCTTCCTTCTTGCATTCTGCGCGACAAATGCTAAAGGCGCCCATCCCGTCATGGTCATCCCTGGAGGCGTGGCGGGTCTGTTGAACATCAAGCTTTTGGAGACATGCATATGAGCGAACAGCTTACGCTGTCGGCCGAGGCGCGTGATCGGGCTGGCAAGGGAGCCTCCCGTGCACTGCGCCGCGAAGGTCGCGTACCCGCCGTCATTTATGGCGACAATCAGGATCCCCAGATGATCCATGTGGAAGAAAAGGCGCTGAACAAGCTGCTTGGCACCGGCCACTTCATGAACAGCGTGGTCATGGTGGACGTCGGCGGCAAGGCTGCCCGCACCCTGCCGAAGGATGTTGCCTTCCACCCGGTTAGCGACCGTCCTCTGCATGTCGATTTCATGCGCGTCGCCGAGCATGCTGCTGTGACCGTGCAAGTCCCTGTCGTTTTCCAGAACGAAGAAGCGTCCCCCGGCATCAAGCGCGGCGGCGTTCTCAACGTTGTCCGGCACGAGCTGGATCTGGTCTGCGACGCAGCGAATATTCCTGACGACGTGGTCATCGATCTGACCGGGCTCGACGTTGGGGACAGCATCCACATCGCGCAGGTGAAGCTCCCCGCCGGCGCCAAGTCGGCAATCGAAGACCGCGATTTCACCATCGCCACCATCGTTGCTCCTTCCGCGCTCAAGAAGATTGAGGGCGAAGCTGCGGCCGAGGGTGAGGGCGAAGCGGAAGGCTGATCTTCCGTTCCCTTCAGTCAGGGGCTCCGGGCAGCATGCAAATCTGGGTGGGTCTGGGCAATCCGGGCGCGCAATATGCGCTCAACCGGCATAATGTCGGGTTCATGGCCGCAGACGTCATCGCGGAAATGCATGGTTTCACAGCCGCCAAGAAGCAGTTTCAGGGCTGGGCCGCCGAAGGGCGGCTTGGCCCTGAAAAGATTTTGCTGCTGAAGCCCGCCACCTTCATGAACAAGAGCGGCCAGTCGATCGGCGAGGCGATGCGCTTTTACAAGCTCGGGCCGGAGGATGTGACGGTCTTCCACGACGAACTGGACCTGGCGCCCTTCAAGGTGAAAGTGAAGCGGGGCGGCGGCACGGCGGGGCATAATGGCCTTCGCTCGACTGAAGCACATATTGGCAATGCGTTTCGGCGTGTCCGGATCGGCATTGGCCATCCAGGCGACAAGGCCAGGGTTCATGGCTATGTGCTTGGCAATTATGCCAAGGCAGAGATGGACCCCTTGTCCGACATGTTGGGCGCAATCGGGGCCGAAGCGGAATGGCTGGCGCGCGGCGACGACGCGCGGTTCATGAATGACGTGGCGCTACGGCTGCGGGAGGAATGACATGGGTTTTCGTTGTGGCATCGTGGGACTTCCCAATGTCGGCAAGTCGACGCTGTTCAATGCACTGACCGAGACACAGGCGGCGCAGGCAGCCAATTATCCCTTCTGCACGATCGAACCCAATGTGGGCCAGGTGGCGGTGCCGGACTCCCGGCTCTACGAGATCGCAAGGATCGGGGGCAGCGCAAAGATCATCGAGACGCAGCTTGCCTTCGTCGACATTGCCGGCCTCGTCCGCGGCGCGTCCAAGGGCGAAGGGCTTGGCAATCAATTCCTTGCCAATATCCGCGAAGTGGATGCCATTGTGCATGTGCTCCGTTGTTTCGAAGATGACGACATCACCCATGTCGAGGGCAAGATCGACCCCATTGCGGACGCGGAAACGGTCGAGACCGAGCTGATGCTGGCGGACCTCGAAAGCCTTGAAAAGCGGGTTCCCAATCTCGTCAAGAAGGGGCAGCAGGGTGACAAGGAAGCAAAGACCGGCGCGTCCGTTCTGGGCCAGGCGCTGGACCTGCTCAGGGCCGGAAAACCCGCACGGCTGACGCAGCCCAAGGATGTGGAGGAGGAACGGCTGTTCCAGCAAGCGCAGCTATTGACCTCCAAGCCGGTCCTTTATGTCTGCAACGTGGATGAAGCGAACGCCGCTACCGGCAACGCGTACAGCGCCAAAGTGTTCGAAAAGGCCGCAGCCGAGGGAGCCAAGGCGGTTATTGTCTCGGCAGCGATCGAGGCAGAGATCGTCACCATGCCGGCAGAGGAACGCGCGGAGTTTCTTGGGGACCTGGGCCTGGAGGAAACTGGCCTGTCACGGATTATCCGCGCTGGTTATGAGCTTCTTGACCTCATCACTTTCTTCACCGTCGGCCCCAAGGAAGCGCGTGCCTGGACCGTGAACAAGGGCGCGAAGGCACCCCAGGCCGCTGGCGCGATCCATAGCGATTTCGAACGCGGGTTCATACGCGCGGAAACCATCGCCTATGACGATTATGTGCGGCTTGGCGGCGAGGCCGGGGCACGTGAGGCCGGTAAATTGCGTGCCGAGGGCAAGGATTACGTCACCCAAGATGGCGACATCATGCTGTTCCGGTTTAATGTCTGACCATGGAATATTTTGAAGACATCGAGGTCGGCGCCAAGTCCAGCTTTGGCAGCTATGAAGTAGCGCGCGACGAAGTGGTGGAATTTGCCGCGAAATTCGATCCCCAGCCCTTTCACCTTTCCGACGAGGCCGCTGCACAGACGCATTTTGGCCGGCTGTCGGCCAGTGGATGGCACACCTGCGCCATGATGATGGCAATGATGGCGGAACAGTTCGAAAAGAACGACCATAAGGGGCTTGGCTCGCCCGGCATTGACGAGTTGCGCTGGCTGAAACCCGTCTTCCCTGGCGACACGCTTCGGTGCGAAAGGGAGATACTGGAAAAGACGCCGTCCCGCAGCCGGCCGGAAATGGGCAGCTTTCGCAGCCGGATGACCGTGTTCAATCAGAAGGATGAGCCGGTCATGACCTTTATCTCGATCGGTTTGGTGCAGAGACGGCTTCCAGGATAAGCCGCACACCCTCCCTACTCCGGCGGGCGGCCAAAGAAATTCAGATCCTCCGGCCCAATCCAGCCATTCACATAATTGGTATAATAGAGCCCGAACAGTACCACCGACAGGATGGTGGCCCTGATCAACACCTTTCCCGGCCGGAAATTGCTGGGTGCGCTATGGGCTTGGCCCGGCACCATGTCCTCGCCACTTTCATCGGGCGTGCGAACCCCGAAGGGCAGCACCAGAAAGGCCGACAGAACCCAGAAAAGGGAATAGATCGCAAGGATGGATGTGAACTGCATGGTCGGGCTATTGCGCGATCAGTAGGACATCGACAACCGGTTTCTTGCCCGTCCAACGCGTGGCCGTGCGGCGAACAGCAAGGCGGATTTTCTCGCGTAGCTTCTCTGTGTCGGCCAAGCCTTCGGCCACCACATCCTGAGCGGCCTCGGCCGCCTCCACCAGAAACGCATCCCTGTCCTCTTCGACAGGCACGCCCTGCATGCGAATGGCGGGCTGGCCGATAAGGTCGCCATCGTCATCAATGGCGACAGCGACACTGATCTGGCCGTGAACGGAAATCTTGCGGCGCTCGTTCATCGTTGCCCCATCTGCCGGCAGGATCACGTCACCGTCCAGGACCAGGCGGCCCGTCAGTGCATGGCCGATGATCTCTGCCTTGCCAGGCGCGAGGCGAACGAGATTGCCATTATTCTGGAACACCGCCTCAGGAATGCCTGAATCAAGACCAAGCTGTGCCTGCTCGGCCATGTGACGCAGTTCACCATGCACTGGTACCAGGATCCGGGGCCTGATCCAGCCATACATGGCGAGCAACTCCGGGCGTCCGGGATGGCCGGAAACATGAACATGTGCCTGCCGGTCGGTGGTCATCTCGACGCCCCTTGCGGCAAAAGCGTTCTGTATCTTGCCGATTGCAATTTCATTGCCGGGTATCTGCTTGGAGGAGAAGACGACCAGATCGTCCTTGTCCAGCTTGATCGGATGAGTGTCCGCAGCGATGCGGGACAGGGCGGCGCGCGGTTCCCCCTGCCCGCCTGTAGCGATGATCATCACCTTGTCGCGGGGCATTTCCATGGCCTGATCGAAATCAACGACCTTCGGAAAATCCTTCAGATAACCTGAAGCCTTTGCATTCGCGATAATGCGGTCCAGCGACCGGCCCGCGACGCAGAGCGTCCGTCCGGTCTCCTTGGCTACCTCGCCGAGCGTTTGCAGCCTCGCTGCATTCGACGCAAAGGTCGTCACCAGGACGCGGTGCCTTGCCTTTGAAATGACGTCGAGCAAACCAACATGCACATCGCCTTCCGAACCGCTCGGTTCAGGGTTGAAGACATTCGTGCTGTCGCAGACGAGCGCCAGCACCCCTTCATCGCCAAGCGCCGTCAATTGCTGCGGCGTGGACGGCACACCCAGCAATGGCTTTTCATCAATTTTCCAGTCGCCTGTATGGAACACGCGGCCATAGGGCGTTTCGATCAAAAGCGCATTGCCCTCGGGAATGGAATGGGCAAGCGGGACATAGCGGAAACCGAAGGGGCCAATGGAGAAACACCCTTCATTATCAATGACATTCAGCTCGATGTCATCAACGATTCCCTCCTCTTCCAACTTGCCCCGGATAAGCGCTGCGGTGAACGGGGTTGCATAGAGCGGCACGTCCAGATCGGCGGCAAGATAGGGGATGGCACCGATATGGTCCTCATGACCGTGCGTAAGGACAATCCCCAGCAGGTCGTCGCGGCGCTCCTCAATAAAGCTGAGGTCCGGCAGCACCAGTTCTACACCGGGATAAGCCGGATCGGAAAAGGTCAGGCCCAGGTCGACCATGACCCACTTGCCCTGACACCCATAGAGATTGACATTCATCCCAATCTCTCCCGACCCGCCAAGGGCCAGGAAAAGCAGTTCATCACCTGGTGTTGTCATTTTATTTTTTCAAACTCCGCTCATGCATCAGCGTCAGCCCCTGAATCGTAAGGTCCAACGCCACAGCATCGAATATCTTCGTATGTCCGTCGAACAGGACGGCAAGGCCGCCCGTGGCCACAACGCATGCCGGGCGGCCGATTTCCGCCTTCAGCCGCGAAACCAGCCCTTCCATCATCGCGACATAGCCCCAGAACACACCGATGTGCATCTGTTCCTCCGTATTGCGGCCGATGACAGAGCCACTGCTCGGCGCTTCGATCGCGATACGCGGCAGCTTGGCGGCCGCCATGACGAGCGCGTCGAGCGAAAGATTGATGCCAGGGGCGATGATCCCGCCCTTATACACGCCGTTGAAATCGACTATGTCGAAAGTGGTTGCGGTCCCGAAATCGATGATGATGAGATCGCCCGGATAGCTGTGGTGGGCCGCAATGGCGTTCACAACGCGATCTGCCCCGACAGAACTTGGCTCTTCGACGTCCAATGTGATGGTCCAGGGCGCGGAGGGATCGCCCGCGATAAGCGGCTTCACCTTGAAATATTTGCTGGCAAGCACTTCGAGATTATGGAGCGCCCGCGGGACGACCGTGGCGATGATGACGTCGCCCACGTCCTGCATGGCGTAACCTTCCATGGAAAGAAGTTGGTTCAACCAGACGGCATATTCGTCCGCCGTGCGCCGAGGATCAGTAGCGATACGCCAGCGCGCGCAGATTTCACCGTCCTTCACTAGCGCGAAGACGACATTGGTGTTTCCTGCATCGACGGCGAGCAGCATTGGGACGGTCCTCAAATCAGAAAAATGTCGCCGGCATGAATGGCATGGCTGGTCCCGTTCGCCAAGCGGAGGATCAGGGCGCCGTCATTATCGAGCCCGGCGAAGATGCCTTCAAGCGTGGAGCCGTCGGGCAAATTGGCTTTCAGTCCAGTTCCAGGCGGATGGGCATGTTTCAGCCAATAGGTGCGGATCGGCGCAAGCCCCTGCCCCCGCCAAATCTCCAGCCAGCGCGCGAATATCTCTGCGAGCGTCTCGAGAAAATAGCCAGGACCGATATTTCCTGCGCCGCACGCGGCCAGGCTGGTCGCCGGGCGATCGGGCAAGTCAGGATGATGCGCAATGTTGAGCCCAATACCTATGATGATCGCATCGCCCGCTCGTTCAAGCAGCATTCCGCAGAGCTTCGCGCCTTCGACCAGCAGATCATTGGGCCATTTTATAATCACTTTGTCCGGCGCGAGGAAAAGGCCCACGGCTTCATGGACAGCAATGGCGGCAACCAGCGCCAACGTGCCGGGCGACGGATCATAGGGGCGCAACCGGACGATGGTGGAGCAATAGAGATTGCCCTGCGGACTTTCCCAAGTACGCGCGAGGCGGCCACGCCCACCGGTCTGCCGCTCCGCGCGAAGCCAGAGACCCTCCGGCACGCCCTTCCCCGCAAGCTCGATAAGGTCGGCGTTGGTCGAACCTGTTTCAGCGATGGTGCGGATGTTTGCGGTCATGGCAGTCCCCTCCCGCGGCGGAGAGGGGGGCTTGGCATTAGAAAAGCGCCTGCGCGGCTGCGGCGGTGGCGCTGTCGAGCATCGGATTCAGCAGATAACCAAACACGATGATGACGGCACATATGGTGATGATCCCGTTTTCGATAAAGCTGCCGCTGCGTGCATATTCGGGAGCTGGCTCATCGAAATACATGATCTTCACGATCTTGATATAGTAGAATGCGCCGATCACGGAAGCCGCAATGCCGATGGCGGCAAGAGCGGTGAGGCCAGCGCCGACCGCTGCATCGAACACCAGGAATTTCGCCCAGAAGCCGAAGAGCGGCGGGATACCGGCAAGACTGAACATGAAGATGGCGATGGCGGCAGCAAGCCCTTTGCGGGACTGCGACAGGCCGGCAAGGCTGGAGATTTCTTCCACCGGTTTGCCGTCTGCATCGCGCATCTGCAGCACGCAAGCGAAGCTGCCTAGCGTCATGACCACATAAATGGCGAGATAGCTGAGGACTGCGGCAACGCCTTCCTTGGTTCCGGCGGCAAGACCGATCAGCGCGAAACCGATATTGTTGATCGAGCTGTAGGCCAGAAGCCGCTTGATATTGGTCTGGTTGATCGCAGCCACGCCGCCAAGGACGATGGAGGCAAGCGCCAGGAAGATGATGATCTGCTGCCAAGCGCTGCTGCCGGGGCCCAGGGCTTCGATGGCGACGCGGACGGTGAGACCGAGCGCCGCCACCTTGGGCGCGCTGGCGAAGAAGGCGGTGACCGGCGTCGGCGAGCCTTCGTAGACATCGGGCGTCCACATGTGGAATGGAACGGCGCTGATCTTGAAGCTGAGACCTGCAAGGACGAACACCAGCCCGAAAAGCTCGCCATTGGAAATACCGTCGCGCATGGCCGTCGCGACGCCGTCAAAGATCGTCGTGCCGGTAAAGCCATAGAGGAGCGAAATGCCGTAGAGCAGGATACCGCTCGCAAGCGCCCCCAGGACGAAATATTTAAGGCCAGCCTCGGCCGAGCGCACATCCCGCCGCATGAAGCTCGCCAGCACATAGGAGGATAGGCTGGTGAGTTCGAGGCCGACATACAGGGTCAACAGGTCCGCGGCCGAAACCATCATCCCCATACCGATCGAAGAGAAGACGATCAGGATCGGATATTCGGCGCGCAATGCTTCCCCTTGCGCAAAAAAACGTGGCGCCATCAGGATAGCGGCAGCCGCCGACACATAGATCAAAGCTTTGGCGAAGGATGAAAAGGCATCAGCGCTATAAAGGCCGTCGAAAGCGGAACCCTGCGGCGCGCCGACCATGGAAAGACCCGCGCCGAGCAGCGCCAGCACCGAAAGCCAGTTGATCGCCTGCGTTGCGCGGTCGCCCGCATAGGCGGCCACGATCAGGAGGATGAGACCAGCGCCGGTCAGGATCAGCTCCGGCATCACCATCGATAGGGAGAGTGCGTCGATCATTAATGTGCCTCCCCTTCGGCAGCATGGTGGGCGGGTTCGGCGGCTTTCGCTTCACCCATTTTCAAATGCGCATCGCCCGCCGGCTTCACCGGCTCCATTCGGGCGGCGATGGTGATCACGTCCTTGCGCATCGGCGCCAGGAAGGATTCGGGATAAACGCCCATCCAGAGAACAACGGCCGCGATGGGAGCCAATAGCCAGATTTCCCGCATGGAAAGATCGGGCATGGCCGCCGCGTCAGAATTCTTCTGGTCGCCATAACAGATGCGGCGATAGAGATAGAGCATATAGGCCGCACCCAGGATAACGCCGGTTCCGCAGATGAACGCAACCCAGCTCGACGCCTCATAGACGCCGACCAGCGAAAGCAGCTCGCCCACGAAATTGCTGGTGCCGGGCAGGCCGACCGAGGCCATGGTGAAGAGCAGGAACAGCACCGCATATTTGGGCATGTTGATCGAAAGGCCGCCATAGCGGTCGATCTCCCGCGTGTGCAGCCGGTCATAGATGACGCCGACGCACAGGAAGAGGGCGCCCGAGACGAGGCCATGGCCGAGCATAACCATCATCGCGCCTTCGACGCCCTGCTGGTTGAAGGCAAAAAGGCCCGCGGTAACGATCGCCATATGCGCGACCGAACTATAGGCGATGAGCTTCTTCATGTCGCTCTGCACCAGCGCCACAAGCGAGGTATAGACCACCGCCACCATCGAGAGCGCGAACACCAGCCAAGCCAGGTCAGCCGAGGCCTGCGGGAACATCGGCAGCGAGAAGCGGATGAAGCCATAACCGCCCATCTTCAGCAGCACGCCTGCCAAGATCACCGAGCCTGCGGTCGGCGCCTGCACGTGCGCGTCGGGCAGCCAGGTGTGGACCGGCCACATCGGCATCTTCACCGCGAAGCTGGCAAAGAAGGCGAGCCAGAGCCAGTTTTGCGCAACCGCCGGGAAATCATATTCGAGCAGGACAGGGATGGAGGTCGTGCCGGCTTCCCGCACCATCCACAGCATCGCGATCAGCATCAAAACCGAACCGAGCAGCGTGTAGAGGAAGAATTTATAGCTGGCGTAGATCCGGTTCGCGCCGCCCCAGATGCCGATGATGAGATACATCGGGATGAGGCCCGCTTCGAAGAAGATGTAGAAGAGGAAGATGTCCTGCGCAGTGAAGACGCCGATCATCAGCGTTTCCATGAACAGGAAGGCGGCCATATATTCGCCCACCCGCTTCTCGATGCTGCTCCAGCTCGCGCCGATGCAGATCGGCATCAGGAATACGGTGAGCATGATCAGCATGAGCGAGATGCCGTCTATGCCCATCGCCCAAGAGAACCGGCCGAAGATCGGTGCATATTCGGTGAACTGCCACTGAGCAGCATCTGCGCCGGTGTCGAAACTCATCCATAGGACAATGCCAAGAACGAGATTGGCAAGCGTCGCCAGCAGCGCGATCATCCGCGCCGCCTGCGCCTCGACATAGAGACACGCAAAGGCCGCGGCCATTGGGATGGCCAGCATCAGGGAAAGAATCGGGAAGTCGAGCTGGTTCATGTCAGCGCACCATCGCCCAGGTTACTGCCGCTGAGAGGCCGATGAGCATCACCAGAGCATAGGTATAGAGATAGCCGGACTGTATGCGGCGGGTGACCTGGCCGCCCGCGACCACCAGAGCGGCGGCGCCATTGGGACCGAAGCGGTCGATCGTTCCTTCATCGCCGCCCTTCCAGAAGATGCGGCCAATGATGAAGGCGGGCTTCACGAAGACCAGGTCGTAAAGCTCATCGAAATACCATTTGTTCAAGAGGAACTGGTAAAGCACCCGGAACTGGCTGGTGAATTTCTCCGGCCAACCCGTCGGCCGCATATAGGCCATATAAGCGATGAAGAGGCCGATCAGCATGACGGCAGCCGGGGTGAGCTTCACCCAGAGCGGCACTTCATGCATGGCGTGCATCAGATGGGTGTCGAACGCGATGCTGCCCTTCCAGAATTCCAGGCCATGTTCGGCATCGACGAACTGGTGGTGGAAGATAAAGCCAGCGAACACCGCCCCCAGTGTCAGCACACCCAGCGGAACCAGCATCGAAAGCGGGCTTTCATGCGGATGATAGCCAGCAGTGCCAGTCGGGACGGCATGATCATCATGCTCATGCGCCGGCGCTTCCTCCTCGGGATTCTCGTGCACACCATGGACGGCATGCTGGATATGCTCGGATGCTGCCCAGCGCGCCTTTCCGAAGAAAGTGAGAAAGATGAGGCGCCAGCTATAAAAGCTGGTGAGCAGAGCCGCGAAGGCGCCGATATAGAAGGCGCCGACCCCGCTGCCCGAGGCATAAGCCGCCTCAAGTATCGCATCCTTTGAATAGAAGCCCGCGAAGCCGAAGACGCCGAGCAAACCAACGCCGGTGATTGCGAGCGTGCCGGCCATCATCGCCCAGAAGGTGAGCGGGATTTCCTTACGCAGCGCGCCATAATAGCGCATGTCCTGCTCATGATGCATCGCATGGATGACCGAGCCAGCGCCAAGGAACAGCAGCGCCTTGAAGAAGGCGTGAGTGAACAGGTGGAACATTGCCGCGCCATAAGCGCCAACGCCCGCCGCAAAGAACATATAGCCAAGCTGCGAACAGGTCGAATAGGCGATCACTCGCTTGATGTCGTTCTGACAGGTGCCGACAGTGGCTGCGAAAAGGCAGGTGGCCGCGCCAATGAAGGTGACGACGCCAAGCGCCACATCGCTCGTTTCGAACATGGGCGAAAGGCGGCACACCATGAACACGCCCGCCGTCACCATTGTTGCGGCATGGATCAGCGCCGACACCGGGGTCGGACCTTCCATCGCGTCGGGAAGCCAGGTGTGGAGGCCAAGCTGCGCCGACTTGCCCATCGCACCGATGAACAGCAGCAAGCAAAGGATCGTCATCGTGTCCCAGCGCGTGCCAAGAAAGCCGATGGTTGACCCCGCCATGGACGGAGCCGCTTCAAGGATTTCGGGGATGGACACTGTGCCAAAGACCAGGAAGGTGCCAAAAATGCCGAGCATGAAGCCTAGATCGCCGACGCGGTTCACCACGAAAGCCTTGATAGCCGCAGCATTGGCGCTCGGTTTCCTGAACCAGAAACCGATGAGCAGATAGGAGGCAAGACCCACGCCTTCCCATCCGAAGAACATCTGGATGAGGTTGTCGGCGGTCACCAGCATCAGCATGGCGAAGGTGAAGAGCGAGAGATAAGCGAAGAAGCGCGGCTGGTCCGGGTCCTCCTCCATATAGCCCCAGCTATAAAGGTGGACGAGCGCGGAGACTGTCGTGACGACGACCAGCATCACGGCGGTCAGCGTGTCGACGCGCAGCGCCCAATCGACGGCAAGATCGCCGGAACGGAGGAAGGTCAGAACCGGCGTCACCTGCGCTTCGGCATGTCCGCCTAGGAAGGACAGAAAAATCGGCCAGGAGAGGGCGCAGGAGACAAAAAGCGCTCCAGTGGTGACGCTCTTCGCTGCAAAATTGCCGATGGCCCTGTTGCCAAGCCCAGCGACCGCAGCCGCCAGCAAGGGAAGAAAGACGATAAGCTGGATTGTCATGATTTTGGCTCAGCCCTTCATCCGGTTGACGTCATCGACGGCAATGGTGCCGCGGCCACGGAAATAGATGACCAGGATCGCAAGGCCGATCGCCGCCTCGCCCGCCGCGACGGTGAGGACGAACATGGAAAAGACCTGCCCCACCATGTCGCCGAGATAGGCGCTGAACGCGACCAGGTTGATGTTCACCGCAAGAAGGATCAGCTCGATTGCCATCAGGATGATGATGACATTCTTGCGGTTGATGAAAATGCCGAGCACGCCGAGCACGAACAGGATCGCGCTGACCACCAGATAATGCTGGACGCCGATCACAGTTCCACCCCCTGCCCTATGGGCTGATTGACGATGCGGATTGCCTCTTCAGGACGGCGGCGAACCTGTTTGGCGACGTTCTGCGCCCGCACGCCGCCGCGAGCGCGGTGGGTGAGAACAATTGCGCCGATCATCGCGACCAGCAGGATGATTCCGGCGGCTTCGAAGAGAAAGATGTAGCGAGTGTAAAGCAGTTCCCCGATGGCCTCGATATTCGGCTTATCCGTGGCGACAGGCGCCACACGCTGCGCAAGTTCAACCCCGCCCGCTTTCCACGCGCCGATACCGAGCACGATCTCTGCCGCGAGCACCGTCGCGATCATCGCGCCAAAGGGCAGATATTCGACGAACCCGGCACGAAGCTCCGCGAAATCGATGTCGAGCATCATCACCACGAACAGAAACAGCACCGCAACGGCGCCGACATAGACGATGACCAGCAGCATGGCGATGAATTCGGCCTGCAGGAGCACCATCAGGCCCGCCGCGTTGAAGAAAGCCATGATCAACCAGAGCACGCTGTGCACCGGATTTCGCGCGAATATCGTCAGCGCGCCGCTGGCGATGACCAGCGCGGCGAACAGATAAAAGGCCAGGACGTGAATCACAGAAACTCAACCCCCGTTTGTGTCGAGCGCAGTCGAAAAACGCTGCACCTCATCAGGTCCTTCGACTTCGCTCGGGACGAACGGAGTCGAATATGTGTTATGTTGCGGCCCATTAACGATAGGGCGCGTCGGCGGCAAGGTTCGCGGCAATCGCCCGCTCCCACCGGTCGCCATTTTCAAGAAGCTTCGCCTTGTCGTAGATCAGCTCCTCGCGCGTTTCGGTCGAGAATTCGAAATTCGGGCCTTCGACCACCGCATCGACCGGGCAGGCTTCCTGACAGAAGCCGCAATAGATGCACTTGGTCATGTCGATGTCATAGCGGGTCGTGCGGCGGGAACCGTCGGCGCGCGGTTCAGCCTCGATCGTGATGGCCTGGGCCGGACAGACCGCCTCGCACAGCTTGCACGCGATGCAGCGCTCCTCGCCATTGGGATAGCGGCGTAGTGCATGCTCGCCCCGGAAGCGCGGCGAAATCGGGTTCTTTTCAAAGGGATAGTTGATCGTGGCCTTTGGCTTGAAGAAATATTTCAAAGTCAGCCAATGGGCCTTCACAAATTCCCAAAGGGTGAAGGATTTAATCCAGTGCGCAATCACGATGCTACTCCGTAGCGCGTCAGCATGAGGAAGCCCGAGACCAGAAACACCCAGAACAGCGACAGGGGCAGGAATATCTTCCAGCCAAGGCGCATGAGCTGGTCATAGCGGTAGCGGGGCACGGTCGCCTTCACCCAGGAGAAGACGAAGAAGAAGAACAGGATCTTGGCGAAGAGCCAGATGATGCCCGGCACATAATAAAGTGGCGTCCAATCGAACGGTGGCAAATATCCACCCCAGAAGAGGATCGCGTTCAATGCGCACATGAGGATCACGTTCGCATATTCGCCGAGCCAGTAGAGCGCGAAGCTCATCGAGCTATATTCGGTCTGATAACCCGCGACCAGTTCGCTTTCCGCTTCGGTAAGATCGAACGGCGCGCGCGCGGTTTCGGCCATCGCCGAGATCAGGAACACCACAGCCATCGGGAACAGCAGCGGATTAAAGCCGTTGGCGTTGACGAAGCCGTAAAGTCCCTTCTGGCTTTCAACGATGGTCGAAAGGTTGAATGATCCAGCCCACAGCACGACAGTGATCAGGATGAAGCCGATGGAGACTTCGTAGCTGATCATCTGCGCCGAGGCGCGCATCGCGGAATAGAAGGGATATTTGGAGTTGGATGCCCAGCCCGCGATCACCACGCCATAAACGCCCAGCGAGCTGATCGCGAGGATGTAGAGCAGGCCCACATTGATGTCGGCCAGCACCACGCCCACGTCGAAGGGCACGACCGCCCAGGCCATCAGCGCAACGGTGAAGGTGATGATCGGCGCAATCAGGAACAGCGCGCGGTTGGCGGCCGACGGGATGATGGTTTCCTGCAGGAACACCTTTATGCCGTCCGCAAAGCTCTGCAGTAGCCCGAAGGGTCCCACGACGTTCGGTCCGCGCCGCAATGCCATTGCCGCCCAAATCTTGCGGTCGGCATAGATGATCATCGCGACCACCAGCAGCAACGGCAAGGCGATGACGAGAATGCCGATGATGGTGGCAAGAAACCACGCGCCTTCAAACGGCAGGCCGAGGGTTTGAAAGAAAGCGGTCATAAGGCGGGCCGTCCATCAAAGCCCTCTCCCCTGAGGGAGAGGGTTGGGTGAGGGTGTCCGGCGGTGAGGAAAGAGCCGAAACGTCGAGCCCCCTCACCCCGACCCTCTCCCCGCCGGGGAGAGGGAGATAGCAGCGTCAAGTATTTCACTCCGCTGCCTCCGCAAATTCCTCGCCATGGAGCAGTTCCGCCGAGCAGCGCTGCATGGTCGGGCTGGCGCGGCAGATGCTGTTGGTGAGATAAAAGTCCTTGATCGGATAGGCGAACTCGCCCTCCGGCTTGGCGGAAAGCCTGGGCGGTGCCCATTCATAGTGAGCCAGCCCCTCGGCTCCGAGCGCCGGAACCGCCTCCGCCATCTTGGCACGCAGCGCCTCAAAGCTGTCAAAGGGCAGCGTGCAGCCGAGCTTGTCGGAAAGCGCGCGCAGGATGGTCCAGTCCTCGCGGGCATCGCCGGGAGCAAAGACTGCCTTGTCCCCGCGCTGCACCCGGCCCTCCAGGTTCACATAGGTTCCGGCCTTTTCACTATAGGCCGCACCCGGCAGGACGACGTCGGCGGAATGCGCGCCCTTGTCGCCATGATGGCCGATATAGACCTTGAAGCTGTCGGTGAAGGCCGAATAATCGACTTCGTCCGCGCCCAGCGAAAAGAGCAGCTTGGGCTTGGCGGCAGCCATCGCCTTGATCCCGCCTTCCATCGCATAGCCAAGCATCAGCCCGCCCATACGCGCGGCGGCGAAGTGGAGCAGGTTGAAGCCGTTCCAGCCCTGTCCAGAGCCAGTCGAGGCGGCATCTTTGACGACGCCCAATTTATCGGCCAGCGCCAGAGCCGCGCCATGGACGCCATCCTTTGCCAGCGTGCCACCGCCCAGGATCATCGCGGGGCGCTGCGCATTTTTAAACGCATCGGCCGCTTCCTTGGGCAGCTTTGCAAGCAGGCCTGCATCATTGCCGAGCCACTCGACCTTATAGCTAAGGTCGGTTTGGGGCCCGATGCCATAAACCTTCGCCCCGCCCTTGCGGATCGCCTTGCGGACGCGGGTGTTGACCAGCGGCGCTTCCCAGCGGAGGTTGGTGCCGACGAGCAGGATGACATCGGCGGTCTCGATGCCCGAAATGGTCGTGTTGAAATTGACAGCGGCGAGGTTCGACACATCATAAGCAAGGCCGGTCTGGCGGCCCTCGAACATCGTGCCGCCCAGGCCCTTCACCAACTCGCGCGCGGCGAACATGGTTTCGCAGTCGAGCATATCGCCCGCAACTGCCGCAACGCTGTTCCCGGCATTCCTAGCAGCCTTGGCGACGGCGGCGAAGGCGTCGTCCCAGCTTGCCTCAACAAGCTTCCCGCCCTTGCGGACATAGGGCTTGTCGAGGCGGCGGCGGACGAGGCCGTCGACGGCGTGGCGCGTCTTGTCCGACGCCCATTCCTCGTTCACATCCTCATTGATGCGCGGCAGGGCGCGGAGCACCTGACGGCCCCGGCTGTCGAGGCGGATATTGGTGCCGACCGCGTCCATCACGTCGATGGCGAGCGTCTTCTTGAGCTCCCAGGGCCGTGCCTCGAACGCATAGGGCTTGGACGTCAGCGCGCCCACGGGGCACAGGTCCACCACATTGCCCGAAAGCTCGCTGGTCAGCGCATGTTCCAGATAGCTGGTGATCTGCATATTCTCGCCGCGACCGATCGCGCCGATTTCCTCGACCCCGGCCACTTCCTCGGCGAAGCGGACGCAGCGGGTGCACTGGATGCAGCGGGTCATGACCGTCTTGACGATCGGACCCATATATTTCTCGGTCACCGCCCGCTTGTTCTCGTCATAGCGGCTGTAACCCTTGCCATAGGCAATGGACTGGTCCTGCAAATCGCATTCGCCGCCCTGGTCGCAGATCGGGCAGTCAAGCGGGTGGTTGATGAGGAGGAACTCCATCACCCCCTCGCGCGCTTTCTTCACCATCGGGCTGTCGGTGCGGATTTCCTGCCCTTCGGCAGCGGGCAGCGCACAGCTTGCCTGCGGCTTGGGCGGCCCAGGCTTCACCTCGACCAGGCACATGCGGCAATTGCCCGCGATGGACAGGCGCTCATGATAGCAGAAGCGCGGAATTTCCTTCCCCGCCAGCTCGCACGCCTGCAACACGGTGGCGCCCGCGGGGACTTCGATCTCTACGCCGTCGACGGTTAGTTTAGGCATGACTTACTCCGCAGCCTCCATCATCGGCATGCTGCCCTTATTCTCCTGGATCCGCCGCTCGATTTCAGGGCGGAAGTGGCGGATGAGGCCCTGGATCGGCCAGGCGGCGGCGTCGCCGAGGGCGCAGATGGTATGACCTTCGACCTGCTTGGTGACTTCGAAGAGCGTGTCGATCTCCGAAATATCGGCGTCGCCCGTGCGCAGGCGTTCCATCACGCGCCACATCCAGCCCGTGCCCTCCCGGCAGGGGGTGCATTGGCCGCAGCTCTCATGCTTGTAGAAGTAGGAAAGCCGCGAAATGGCGCGGACGATGTCGGTGGACTTGTCCATGACGATGACGGCGGCGGTGCCAAGGCCGGAGCCAAGCTCGCGCAGGCCGTCGAAATCCATCGGCGCGTCCATGATCTGCTTCGCCGGAACCAAAGGCACCGAGGAGCCGCCGGGAATGACCGCGAGCAGATTGTCCCAACCGCCGCGAATGCCGCCCGCATGGCGATCGATCAGTTCGCGGAAGGGAATGCTCATGCTTTCCTCGACCACGCAGGGCTTGTTCACATGGCCGCTGATCTGGAAAAGCTTGGTGCCCTTGTTATTGTCCCGCCCGAAGCTGGAGAACCAGGCCGCGCCGCGCCGCAGGATCGTAGGCGCAACGGCGATGCTCTCGACATTGTTGACGGTGGTCGGGCAGCCATAAAGGCCCGCGCCCGCCGGGAAGGGGGGTTTCAGGCGCGGCTGACCCTTTTTGCCCTCAAGGCTTTCGATCTGCGCGGTTTCCTCGCCGCAGATATAGGCACCCGCGCCACGGTGGACAAAGACGTCGAAATCATAGCCCGAACCGCAGGCATTCTTGCCGATAAAGCCTTTGCCATAGGCTTCCTCGACAGCCGCGAAGAGGGTTTCGGCCTCCCGGATGAACTCGCCGCGAATATAGATATAGGCGGCGCGGGCGCGCATGGCATAGCCCGCGACCAGCGCTCCCTCGATCAGCTTGTGCGGATCGTGGCGGATGATCTCGCGGTCCTTGCAGCTACCGGGCTCGGACTCGTCGGCGTTGATGACGAGGAAGCTCGGACGGCCATCGCGGCTTTCCTTCGGCATGAAGGACCATTTAAGCCCCGTCGGGAAACCCGCGCCGCCACGGCCGCGAAGGCCGGACGCCTTGATGATCTCGATGATCTCTTCGGGCGTCTGCTCCAGCAGCTTTTTGGTGTTGTCCCAATCGCCCCGCTTCATCGCGGCGTCGATGTTCCATGGCTGGAAGCCATAGACGTTGGTGAAGATGCGGTCCTTGTCGGAAAGGGGTGCGATGGTCATGCGCGGCCTCCCAAATCCTCTCCCTCAAGGGAGAGGGATACGAAGCCTTGCGGGCCGTGCCCGCTAGGCCGAGTTGGGTGAGGGTTTGCGGCGTTGGGGAAGGAACCGAGGCGTTGAACCCCCTCACCCCGACCCTCTCCCCGCCAGGGAGAGGGAGCAGAAATGCGCATCATGCCCATTCCCCCCTGTAATCGTGATTTTCCGTGACCATTTCCTTGAGGCTCGTCGGGCCGCCTTCGGGACAACTCACCTGACGATCGATCTGCGGGCCGGGCTTGGGCGTTTCGCCCTTCGCCAGCGCGTCGAGCACCGCCGTCATGCTTTCATAGGTCAGGTCCTCGAAATTATCGTCGTTGATCTGCACCATCGGCGCATTGGCGCAAGCGCCGAGGCATTCTACTTCCGTCAGGGTGAAAAGGCCATCGGGCGTGGTCTTGCCCTTGACCAGCCCCTTGTTCTTGCAGGCGGCGAACACATCGTCCGATCCGCGCAACATGCAGGGCGTCGTGCCGCACACCTGCACATGATAGCGGCCGACGGGCGCCAGATTATACATGGTGTAGAAGGTCGCGACCTCCAGCACGCGGATATAGGCCATGCCAAGCTGCGCGCCGATATATTCCATTACTGGAATCGGCAGCCAGCCCTGCGTCTGCGTCTCCGCCCCGACCTGCCGCTGGGCAAGGTCGAGCAAAGGCATCACCGCCGACTGCTGCCGTCCCGCTGGATAGCGAGCAATGATTTCCTTCACCTTTTCGGCGTTCTCGCTCGTCCAGGCGAAATTGCCCCAGCGGGCGCGGACTTCAGCCTCGTCGGGGATTTGGGGTGCGTCAGCCATCAGCGGTCACATTCTCCAAATACTACGTCGATCGCGCCCAAAATGGCGGTCGCGTCGGCGAGCATGTGGCCCTTAGTCATGAAATCCATGGCCTGAAGGTGGGAAAAGGCGGTCGGGCGGATCTTGCAGCGATAGGGTTTATTGGACCCGTCGCTGACCAGGTAGACGCCGAACTCGCCTTTGGGGCTTTCGGTGGCGACATAGACTTCGCCTGCGGGAACGTGGAAGCCCTCGGTATAGAGCTTGAAATGGTGAATGAGCGCTTCCATCGAGCGCTTCATCTCGCCGCGCCGGGGCGGAGCAACCTTGCGGTCGAAGGTCAGCACCGGCCCTTCGGGCATCTGTTGAAGGCACTGCTTCATGATCTTCGCGGACTGGCGGACTTCCTCGACACGGACCATGAAGCGGTCATAGCAGTCGCCATTAGTGCCGACGGGAATGTCGAACTCCATGCGGTCATAGACATCATAGGGTTGCGACTTGCGCAGGTCCCAGGGGATGCCCGAACCGCGGATCATCGGGCCGGAAAAGCCCCATTTGATCGCGTCTTCCTTGCCCACCACGGCGATGTCGACATTGCGCTGTTTGAAGATCCGGTTGTCGACGACCAGGCTCATCGCATCCTCAAACAGGCGCGGCAGGCGAGTGTCGAGCCAATCGCCAATGTCGGTGAGCAGCTTCAAGGGCACGTCCTGGTGAACGCCGCCGGGCCGGTAATAGGCGGCATGCATGCGCGCGCCCGACGCCCGCTCGAAGAAATTGAGGCAATCCTCGCGGATTTCGAACAGCCAGAGGTTCGGCGTCATCGCGCCCACGTCCATGACGTGGCTGCCGATGTTCAGCATATGGTTGCAGATGCGCGTCAGTTCCGCGAAGAAGACGCGCAGATATTGGGCGCGCAGCGGCACTTCGAGGCCCAGCAGCTTTTCGATTGCCAGCACATAGCTGTGCTCCATTGAGAGCGGCGAGCAATAGTCGAGCCGGTCGAAATAGGGCAACGCCTGCAAATAGGTCTTGTATTCGATCAGCTTCTCGGTGCCGCGATGGAGCAGGCCGACATGCGGGTCGACGCGCTCGACGATCTCGCCGTCCAGTTCCATCACCATGCGGAGCACGCCGTGCGCCGCCGGATGCTGCGGGCCGAAGTTGATCGTGTAGTTCTGGATCTGTGTCTCGTCCGCAGTCGCTGGATCGCGCTGCATCAGCTCTTCGGTTGCGGAGGTCATTTCTTTTCCCCATCGGCCGCAACGGGCGAAGGTGCGCCGGGAGCTTCCGGTTTGGCTTTTTCATCGCCGGGCAGCACATAGGCCGCCCCTTCCCAGGGGCTCATGAAGTCGAAAGTCCGGAAATCCTGCGCCAGGCTGACGGGCTCATAGACCACGCGCTTCGCCTCCTCGGAATAGCGCATCTCGACATAGCCGGTCAGCGGGAAGTCCTTGCGCTGCGGATAGCCCTTGAAGCCGTAATCGGTCAGGATGCGGCGAAGGTCGGGATTGCCGGAAAAGACAACGCCGTACATGTCATAGACTTCGCGCTCCAGCCAGCCTGCGACCGGCCAGACGCCAGTGATGCTGGGAACCGGCGCTTCCTCGTCAGTCGTCACCTTGACGCGGATGCGGTGATTTTTCGTGAGGCTGAGAAGATGGTAGCAGACCTCGAACCGTTCGGGCCGGTCCGGATAGTCAACGCCCGCGATTTCCATGAGCTGCTGATAGGCAAGATCGTCGCGCAGCTTCACCATGGCGCCGGGCAGGCTGTCGCGCTGCACGGTCACGCTGACCTCGCCCACCGCGTCCCTGATTTCGACAACGGCATCGCCCAACGCAACGCGGATTGCGTCCGCCACGCCTTCATTGCTCGCATATTTGGGTGCGGGATGGTTCATCGTACAGCCCGATCACAAACCCGTTTGTCCCGGGCGAAGTCGAGGGACATTGGCCTGGCGCTGACGTGCCTCGACTTCGCTCGGCACGAACGGAAAAGGGAACAGTTCATAGGGATCATCTCTCAATCGTCCCCACGCGGCGGATTTTCCGCTGAAGCTGCATCACGCCATAGAGCAGAGCCTCGGCGGTCGGAGGGCAACCGGGAACATAGATGTCCACCGGCACGATCCGGTCGCAGCCGCGCACTACGGAATAGCTGTAATGATAATAGCCGCCCCCGTTGGCGCATGAGCCCATGGAGATGACATATTTCGGCTCCGACATCTGATCATAGACCTTGCGGAGCGCGGGCGCCATCTTGTTGCAGAGCGTGCCAGCCACGATCATGACGTCGCTCTGTCGCGGTGAGGCGCGCGGGGCGACGCCAAAGCGCTCCATGTCATAGCGCGGCATGTTGACGTGGATCATCTCCACAGCGCAGCAGGCAAGGCCGAAGGTCATCCACCAGAGCGAGCCGGTCCGGGCCCACTGGAACAGCTCCTCGGTCGAGGTGACGAGAAAGCCCTTGTCAGTGACTTCGGACGACAGGCTGTCGAAAAACGCCCGGTCGGGCGGCGTTCCTTCGGGCGGGAAAGGCCCTTCGGTGCGCGGATCAAGTATTACTCCCAATCGAGCGCTCCCTTCTTCCATGCATAAACGAGGCCGAGCACAAGCTCGAGAATGAAGACCATCATCGTCGCCCAGCCGGCCCAGCCGATTTCATCCAGGCTGACCGCCCAGGGGAAGAGGAAGGCCGCTTCCAGATCGAAGACGATGAACAAAATGGCGATCAGGTAGAAACGCACGTCGAACTGGCTGCGCGGGTCTTCAAACGCGGGAAAGCCGCATTCATATTCAGCCAGCTTGTCCGGATTGGGCTTGTGCGTGCCGGTGAGACGAGCCACCGCCATCGGCAGGAACACACAAGCGCCCGACAGCACCAGTGCCACTCCCAGGAACAGGAGGATAGGCAGATATTGAGACAGGTCGACCAAAGAGACTCTCGCTAGCTAGACGTCTTGCGGCGGGCTTTTAGGCAGATGTGTGCCTAGGAGCAAGCCTGCCGCAGCGCAAAAAATGCGTAATATTACCTATCGTCCGCCTCATCGGAGCGCCTGCGCCACAAGCTTGTGCAATTTGCTGTGAATTGCGTCATTTCCGGCAAGGAATTCACTACGTTGCATGCATTGATCCCCACCCCGGAAATCGGTGACGAAACCGCCTGCTTCGCGCACCAGAAGAACGCCTGCCGCTACGTCCCAGGGGGCGAGATCGCTTTCCCAAAAACCGTCATACCGGCCCGCCGCCACATGGGCCAGATCAAGGGCTGCCGAACCGAAGCGGCGGATACCCGCTACCTGGGGTGCAACCGCGCCGAAGATGCGCGTCCATTGCGAAAAATCGCCATGGCCGAAGAAGGGAATGCCTGTGGCAATCAGCGCCTCAGCCAAATCACGCCGGCCCGACACCCGCAAGCGGCGGTCATGCAGCCAGGCGCCCCGGCTCTTTTCCGCCCAATAGCTTTCATCGGTCAGCGGCTGATAGATAAGGCCAGTGGTGACTTCGCCCCATCCGCCGCCTGGCTTCGGCTCCTGCACTGCAATGGAAATGGCGAAATGAGGGATTCCGTGCAGGAAATTGCTGGTGCCGTCCAGGGGATCGATGACCCAGCGCGGTTTGGTGGGATCGCCTTCAATCTCGCCCGCTTCCTCCAGCAGGAAGCCCCAGTCGGGCCGTGCCTTCTTCAGTTCATCGAAGAGCGTCCGTTCGGCGCGCTGGTCCGCCATCGTGACGAAGTCGGCCGGCCCCTTGCGAGAAACCTGCAAATGCTCGACTTCGCCGAAGTCGCGGCGAAGGCGCGGCGCCGCCTTGCGCGCGGCGCGTTCCATGACAGTAATGAGGCCGGAATGAGATACCATTGCAATCTCCCCCCTCCCGCTTTTGGGGGAGGGGTCGGGGAAGGGAATGTAACAGGAGAAGCCGGCTGACAGGCCCTCCCCTTGGCCCCTCCCGCAAGCAGGAGGGGAGACGGATCAGTCCGCCCGCTTCACATATTCACGTTCGTACACGTCAACCACGATCCGGGTTCCGGTGGTGATGTGCGGCGGCACCATGACGCGGACGCCATTGTCCAATATGGCGGGCTTGTAGGAAGCCGAAGCGGTTTGGCCCTTTACGACAGCGTCCGCCTCCACCACGGTGGCTTCCACCTGCTCGGGCAGTTGCACGGAGATCGGCCGGTCCTCATACATTTCGAGCACCACGTCCATGCCGTCCTGAAGGAAGGCCGACGCATCGCCGATCAGGTCCTGCGGCAGGTTGATCTGATCATAAGTTTCCTTGTCCATGAAGACGAGCATGTCTCCTTCGGCGTAAAGATACTGGAAGTCCTTCGTATCGAGGCGGATGCGCTCAACGGTCTCGGCAGAGCGGAAGCGGACATTATTCTTGCGGCCATCGATCAGGTTCTTCAGCTCCACCTGCATATAGGCGCCGCCCTTGCCAGGCTGTGTATGCTGGATCTTCACGGCGCGCCACAGGCCGCCCTCATATTCGATATTATTGCCGGGACGAATGTCCACGCCGCTGATTTTCATCGCGCTTCTCGCTTTTTCAAGGATGTTAAAGAGCCGTTGAGCGGCCCTCTATCCTCCCCCGCTCCTTTTCGCAAGCGGCCATCATGCCTTGAAAGTGGCGCGGACGCCCGGACGCAGCATCTGGGCGAGCCGCGCGGCATCCCAATTGCTAAGGCGAATGCAGCCATGGCTTTCGCTCTGACCGATCAGCGCCGGCTCCGGCGTGCCGTGAATGCCATAGTGCGGCTTGGACAGCTCGATCCAGACCACACCCACCGGACCATTGGGGCCGGGCCCCAGCACACTTTTACGATCCGTCGATGCCGCTTCCCAAAAAAGCTTGGGATTGTAGTGGAATGGCGGACATTTGTCGCCAATGCGCCCAAATGGGCTAAGCAATCGACCAATCGAAATCAACTGCTCTGCAAGATGCTCTCAAATTCCTGCACCGCCGCAGCGGGTCCGGCGGGATGGCCCCAGACGGCCGCACTCACAGCGATGAAATCGGCCCCCGCATCCACCAGAGGCCTCGCGTTTTGCGGAGTAATGCCGCCAATGGCGACGCAGGGCAGTTCGAACAATGTGCTCCACCAAGTCAAGATCGACGGGTCCGGACGATGCCGTGTCTCTTTCGTGGCGGTGGGATAAAAGGCGCCGAAGGCGACATAGTCCGCTCCGGCCTCGCCCGCTTCCATGGCGAGATGGCGGCTGTCATGGCAGGTAACGCCAATCTGGGCCGAGGGGCCAAGCAGCTTGCGTGCCTCGCGCGGGTCTCCGTCCTCCTGCCCCAGATGCACACCGTCCGCGCCTAGGCGCTTGGCCAGCGCCATGCTGTCATTCACGATTATGGCAACGTCCCGCTCGGCGCAAATGCGCTGCAGCGGCTCGGCGGCCCGTGCGATCGCGTGCTCATCCAACCCTTTCAGCCGGAGTTGGAACGCCGCCACTTCACCCGCGTCCAGCGCCTCTTTCAAGCGATCGCTGAAAGACGCATCGATACTGGGCGGCGAGATCAGATACAGCCGGCACGGCTCCCGCCGCTCGGGAGGGACGAACTGATCGGGGAAATCTTCGTTGGGCATCCTATGATCCGTATCGGTTGCTCAGGCTGGAACTATCGCCATTGGCGCAGCGCCTTCTACCCCGAAGGGCTGCCGGTCAAGCGATGGTTTGCCTTTTACGCAGAGCATTTCGATACGGTCGTCCCGCCAGGGCCGCGATGTGTGGGCCTATTTCAACAATGACACGGAGGCCCGCGCCATTGCCGACGCGAAGGAGTTGAGAAGTTTGTTAAATCAAACATCTCTTACCAGTTTGGGCTGAGCCCTGTCGAAGCCCCTTCCTTTTGAGAAAGGGGAGCCCTTCGACAGACACAGTGCAAACGAGCAAAGCCTTGCTATCATTTACCTCTTAAACGGCCTTATTGGTCGAGGCGGTGTAGATTTCCTCGATCGCACCGCCCAGCGACTGGTTGAATTCGGCGTCGCTCATCTGGTGGCGCAGATCCTCCAGCAATGCGCGGCTGAAGCTCGCGATCATGCCATGGTTCTTGGCGAGCTCGGCGCAGGCGTCCGGACGACTATAGCCACCCGACAATGCGACGACACGCAGCACGCGGGGATGATCGACCAGCGGATCGAACAGACCAGGCTTGGTGGGAATAGAGAGCTTCAGCATAACCTTGTCATCGCCGGTCATGGCATCAAGCGTTTTCAGCAATTCCTCCAGCAGGATCTGGTCGGCCTCTGCGCGCTCGGGGCTCTTGATGTTCACTTCCGGTTCGATGATCGGCACCAGACCAGCCGCCAGAACTTGCTGACCGACTTCGAACTGCTGCTTCACGATAGCGGCAATGCCTTCGCGATTGGCGAGGTTGATGACCGACCGCTCCTTGGTGCCGAATACGCCAAGGCCCTTGGCGCGCTTCAGCAGCACGTCGAGTTCCGGCATCGGCTTCATGAGCTGGACGCCATTTTCCTCAGCTTCCAGGCCCTTGTCGATCTTGATGAAGGGAACAACGCCGCGTTCCTTGAGCACGGCCGGCACGGGCTTGCCGTCGGCAACCCCGTCCATGGTGCGTTCGAACAGGATGGCGCCGATCACCTTTTCGCCGGTGAAGACCGGCGAAGTGATGATCCGCGAGCGCATCTGGTGGATCAGGCCGAACATTTCCTCATCATTGGACCAGGCGCCTTCCTCGATGCCATAGCCTTTGAGCGCCTTGGGCGTCGAACCGCCGCTCTGGTCGAGAGCGGCAATAAAGCCGTTACCGGCGGCAATTTTGTTCAGCATTTCCTGATCGAGCATCTGCACATACCTCTTCTGGGGGGTCGTGTTGCCTTCCGGCAACGAAAAACGGGAAAATTCCTTAGCTCATCAGCGCCTTGACGCCGGGCAGTTCCTTGCCCTCCATCCATTCCAGGAACGCGCCGCCTGCGGTGGAGACGAAGGAGAAATCGCCTGCTACACCAGCGTGATTGAGGGCGGCCACGGTATCGCCACCGCCCGCCACCGACACGAGCGAGCCTTCCTTGGTCAAGGCAGCGGCTGTCCTGGCGAGCGCCACGGTCGCCGCATCGAAAGGCGGCGTCTCAAAGGCGCCCATCGGCCCATTCCACACCAGCGTCCGGCAGGTCTTCAGCACATCGGCGAGCGCCTCGACGGCGGCGGGCCCCACGTCCAGGATCATTTCGTCAGCCGCGACCTCATGGACATTGACGGTCCGAGTCGGCGGATTGGGCGCGAATTCCTTCGCGACGACGACATCATAGGGCAGGTGGACCGTGCAATTTGCCTTTTCCGCTGCTTCTAGAATGGCTTCGGCGGTGTCTTTCAGATCATGCTCGCACAGCGACTTGCCGACATCGACCCCGCGCGCGGCAAGGAAGGTGTTGGCCATGCCGCCGCCGATGATGAGGTGATCCACCTTCGCCACTAGATGCTTCAGCACGTCGAGCTTGGTCGAAACTTTCGCGCCGCCGACGACGGCCGCGACGGGATGCTCGGGGGATCCCAGCGCCTTTTGCAGGGCGTCAAGTTCAGTTTCCATCGCGCGGCCGGCAAATGCCGGCAGAATATGCGCCACGGCCTCAGTCGAGGCATGGGCGCGGTGCGCGGCTGAAAAGGCGTCGTTGACGTATAGGTCGCCGAGCACGGCGAAGCGTTCAGCCACCGCCGGGTCATTCTTTTCCTCGCCGCCAAAGAAGCGGGTGTTTTCCAGCACGGCGACGTCACCAGGCTGAAGCGCGGCCACCGCCGCTTTGTCGCCCTCCCAATCAATATAGCGCACCGGCCTTCCCAGCACCTGCGAAAGCGGCCCGGCAATTTGCGCCAGCGACATGTCCAGGCTGGGCTGCCCCTTGGGACGGCCGAAATGGGCCAGGACAAGCACCTTCGCACCCCGGCCGGAGAGTTCATTGATCGTCGGAACAGCCGCGCGGAGACGGGTATCGTCCGTCACCACGCCATCCTTCATCGGCACGTTCAGATCTTCGCGGACAAGCACGGCCTTGCCCGTCAGGTCACCCATATCGTCCAATGTTTTGAATGGCTTCACAGCTGTTCCTCGATAACTATTTCAGTACCACATATCGTTTGGTTCGAGCATCGAGCTTGTCGAGATGTCGAGAACCGTTCTCGATACGCCTTCTCGACTTCGCTCGAAGGCTACTCGAACCAAACGGGAGGGGTGTTACAACAATCCCGCAACCACACCGGTGGTGTCGATCATGCGGTTGGAGAAGCCCCACTCATTGTCGTACCAGCTGAGCACACGCACCAGCTTGCCGTCGATGACCGCCGTTTCCAGGCTGTCGACGGTGGAGCTTGCCGGATCGCCGTTGAAGTCGATCGAAACCAGCGGCTCGTCGGTGTAGGCCAGAACGCCCTTCATCGCGCCCTGGGCCGCGTCCTTCAGCAGGCCGTTGACTTCCTCAACCGTGGTTTCGCGGCTTGGGATGAACTTCAGGTCCACGACCGAGACATTCGGAGTCGGCACGCGAACCGACGAACCGTCGAGCTTACCCTTCAGCTCCGGAAGCACCTCACCCACGGCGCGGGCGGCGCCGGTCGTTGTCGGGATCATCGACAGTGCGGCGGCACGGGCGCGGCGCATGTCCTTGTGCAGCTGGTCCAGCGTATTCTGGTCGTTGGTGTAGCTGTGGATCGTCGTCATGAAACCGCTTTCGATACCAATGGCATCATGCAGCACCTTGGCGAGCGGGGCGAGGCAATTGGTGGTGCAGCTGGCATTGGAGATGACGACGTCATCCTTGGTCAGCGTGTCATGGTTCACACCGAACACGACCGTCTTATCGACGCCGGTTGCAGGAGCGGAGATGACGACGCGCTTGGCACCAGCGGTCAGGTGTGCGCTCGCCTTTTCCTTGCTTGCGAAGATGCCGGTGCATTCCAGGGCGATGTCGACGCCCTGCGCGGCATGCGGCAGCTTGGCGGGATCACGCTCGGCGGTAACGGTGATGCGCTTGCCGTTGATGACGAGTGCGTCGCCGTCCACGCTGACGTCACCGGGGAAATTGCCGTGGACGCTGTCACGCTTGAACAGCAGCGCGTTGGACTGGGCGTCGCCCAGATCGTTGATGCTGACCAGTTCCAGATTATGGTCGGTGCGTTCCAGGATCGCGCGGGCCACCAGGCGGCCGATGCGGCCAAATCCGTTGATCGCAACTTTAACTGCCATCTTTTTCAAGCTCCTTATTTGCCAAGCGCCGAAACGATCTGCGGCGCAATCTTCGCGGCCGTAAGGCCGAAATAGTCGAACAGTGCTTCTGCCGGGGCGGACGCACCGAAGCGGTCGATGCCGAAGCGCAATCCATCAAGGCCAGTATAGCGTTCCCAGCCAAATGTGGTGCCTGCTTCAATGGAAACCTTGAGGCAATCCGAAGGGATGAGGCCGGCCCTGTAATCCGCGTCCTGCGCGTCGAACAGCGACCAGCAGGGCATGGAAACGACGTCCGCGCCGATCCCCTGCCCTTCAAGCGCCTCGGCGACGCCAAGTGCGACCTCTACTTCCGAACCGCTGGCGAGCAGCACCACCTTGCGCGGCGCAACGGCGCCGCGCAATCGGTAAGCCCCCCTGGCCGACAGGTTTTCGCTTTTTTCAAGCCGCAACTGCGGCAGGTTTTGGCGGGTGAGCGCCAGCAGCGAGGGGCCATTCTGGTCCCTGAGCGCCAGTTCCCAGCACTCGGCTGTCTCGACCACGTCCGCCGGACGGTAGACGTCAAGGTTCGGAATCATGCGCAGGCTCATGACATGCTCGACCGGCTGGTGCGTCGGGCCATCCTCGCCCAGGCCGATGCTGTCATGGGTCATCACATAGACGACCCGCGCCTGCTGAAGCGCCGACAAGCGGATGGCAGCGCGGCAATAATCGGAAAAGACCAGGAAAGTGCCCCCATAGGGAATGACCCCGCCATGCAGCGCCAGGCCATTCATCGCCGCCGACATGCCGAACTCGCGGATGCCATAATAAATATAGCGGCCGGAATAATCGTCCTTACCGAACGGAGCCGTGGACTTGGTCTTGGTATTGTTGGAGCCGGTGAGGTCCGCCGAACCGCCCATGGTTTCGGGGAGCAGACTGTTCACCGCCTCAAGCGCCATCTCGCTCGCCTTGCGGGTGGCGACCTTCTTGGGTTCGGCGATCAGCGTGTCGATATAGGCGGAAAGCGAGAAATCGACGGGCAGCTCACCGGCCATCCGGCGGGAAAATTCCTTTGCCTGAGGATGGGTTTCGAGCCGTCCCTGCCATGCTTCACGCGCTGCTGCGGAACGCTCGCCGATCTTCTTCCATTCGGCCGCGACGTCTGCCGGGATCACAAAGGGTTCGTGCGGCCAATTGAGATGCACGCGGGCAGCAGCGATTTCCTCGCTGCCCAGGGGCGAACCGTGGACATTGTGCGACCCGGCCTTGTTGGGCGCGCCATAACCGATGGTGGTGTCGCAAGCGACCAGGGACGGGCGCGGATCGGCCACCGCTTCGGCAAGGGCGCGCCGGATATCGGCATAATCATGGCCATTGCACGAAACCACATGCCAGCCGGTTGCCGCATAGCGGGCGCGGACATCTTCGCTCGTCGAAAGGTCGGTGGCGCCGTCGATGGTAATCTTGTTGTCATCCCAGAGGACGATCAGACGGCCAAGGCCCAGATGCCCGGCAAGGCCGATCGCTTCATGATTGATGCCCTCCATCAGGCATCCGTCGCCAGCGATCGCCCAGGTGCGGTGGTCGACAAGTTCATCGCCGAAAGTGGCATTCAGATGCCGCTCGGCCATCGCCATGCCGACAGCCGTGGCAAGCCCCTGCCCCAGCGGCCCCGTGGTCGTTTCCACGCCCGCCAGTTCGAAATTCTCGGGATGCCCCGCGCAAGGGCTGTGAAGCTGACGGAAATTCCTGATGTCCTCGATGGTCGGCCGCGCATAGCCCGTCAGGTGCAACAGCGAATAGATCAGCATGGAGCCATGACCGGCGGACAGCACGAAGCGATCGCGGTCGGCCCATTTGGGCTCTTTCGGGTTGAACTTCAGAAACTCTCCAAACAGCACCGTCGCCACATCCGCCATCCCCATGGGCATGCCGGGATGGCCGCTGTTGGCGGCCTGCACTGCGTCCATCGACAGTGCCCTGATGGCATTGGCGAGCTGCTGCTGCGTAACGGTCATAAAGCTTCCTGTTCGAAGGGCATGGCAAAGGCGCGCGCCCGAGTCGCGAAAAATCGCCTCCATTTGTCGCCCCAAGGCCTCAGCGTCAACCGCAGCGCAGAATTGGGGTTTTTGCACCGGCCCGCAGGCGTGCTATCTGAAACGCATGTCAGACGATCGCATGATCAGTGCCATAGCGCGAATCGAACGGGCGCTCAGCCGCCTCGAAGCTCTTCAAGCTCCGAATATGGCGCTGGAACAGTTGCAGGAGAAATATGCCCAGCTTCGGAGCGAAACCGGACAGGTGCTGTCGGAACTCGACGGCCTGATCGAACATCTGAAGGAGGAGCATCATGGCTGAGGTTAGCCTGGCGATCGGCGGACGCAGCTATGTCATCACTTGCCGCGATGGAGATGAGGCGCGGCTTCAGCATCTTGCTTCTTTGATCGATGCCAAGACCCAGGACGCCCGGCGGGCGGTTCCCGGCCTTACGGAAGTCCGGCAATTGCTCTTTGCCGCGCTATTCCTGGCGGATGAACTGAACGACATCCGGACCGGCGCAATTCCCGCCGCACCCCCTGCGCCCGACCCGCGCCTCGCCGATGCGCTGGAAAGTCTTGCGGACCGGATGGAATCCCTTGTCTCAAGGCTTGCGGCCGTGCCGGAGAATGCCTAAATTACCCCACGGCGGGCACTGCCTGGTACGAGCTTTAGCGAACATCCCTGAGGCGATATCACATCCAAGGGAGCTGTCCCTAACCGGGTTCCGGCCCGGATTATACGGCGCCCACCTGACGTTGAGGCGTCAGAGGATTTTCCGGCAATCGGCCGAGGCGGTCCCGCCACCCTTTTTCCAGTTCAGCTTGATTTTGGTGGAACCCTGGCCTTTGCGGCCGTCGAGGAATTTTGAGCGGTCGCCCCTGCGTAGGTAGGGACGACGGAAATAGGGGCCGATGAGACGTCTCACCTAATCAAAAATCAGACAGACATTGCCCATCAGCCTCCCGCCACTGTAATCACGGGCTTATGGAAAATTCCTCCAAACAGGACATTCGCCGCGACGCGCGCCTGCGCCGCTCCCGCTTTGTTGAATCGCTTCCCCCCATAGCCCTGAAGCTCGCCTTCCACGCGCCGCCCACGGCACTGATGCGGCTGATTGGTCCGAACTCTTGCGTAGCGCTCTACCTGCCCGTTGGCAGCGAGGCGCCTGCCGACGCCTTCATCGAGCCGCTGATCATGGCCGGAAAGTCGGTCTGCCTGCCTTGCCTGGAGGATAATTCCCCCGACATGCTGTTCCGGCAATGGGCTCCCGGCGAGGAGCTGGTGCTGGGCTATGCCGGGATCAGCGAACCCTCCCCCGCAGCGCCGATTGCCATACCCGATGCCATTTTCGCGCCGCTGGTGGCCTTCGACCGCCGTCTCAACCGCCTCGGCCAGGGCGGCGGGCATTATGACCGGGTGTTCGCCCGCTTCGACCATGCGATCCGCATCGGCGTTGCCTGGTCCGGGCAGGAGCGGGACGATCTTGTGCTTGACCCATGGGACATGCCGCTCCACGCGGTCGTCACTGAACGCGAATTTATAGAAGGAACCACACAATCATGAATCCCAGTTGGCGCAAACCCGTCGGCATGTTCCTCATCCTCGGGATTATCGCGGTCTGGGCATTCATCATCGCCAGCCTGTCGCAGCAGATCGGAGCCCTGCCGGGCTGGGTTCAACTGATCATTTATGCGGTGGCGGGGATTGTCTGGATCTTGCCGCTAAAGCCACTTCTCGCCTGGATGGAAACAGGGAAGTGGCGCGAGTGACGGGGCTCGAACCCGCGACCTCCGGCGTGACAGGCCGGCGCTCTAACCAACTGAGCTACACCCGCGTTCTGCGGTGAGGAGGCGCAGTTAGAAGAGCCCGCTTCGCCTGTCAACCATCCTCTGCGGTCTTCTGCAAATTATCCGGAAGCTCATCGCGATAGCCGTGCATCAGCGTGCCATGTTCGAAGAGAAAACCGGCGATATCCGGCCTTCCCGCTGCTGCGATCACAGTCTGAAGAATGATGAGCAAGGGCACCGCCAGGAGCGCGCCGGGCGTCCCCCACACCCATCCCCAGAAGCTCAGGGACACAAGAATCAGCAAGGGATTCATCGTGAGCCGGCGGCCCAGCACCAGCGGAGTGACGACATTTGCCTCAACCACATGAAAACTGATCTGGATGAGCGCCGGCAGCAGAGCGAGCCACACATCATTAAAGATCATCAGGCCGCCCAGCCCCAACAGGATGGCTGCCAGGATCGGCCCGAAATAGGGAATGAAATTGAGCAGCGCGACGATGCCGCCCCACATGAGCGGAGAAGGCATGTCGATCAGATAAAGCGCGATGGCCACTGCCATGCCAAGGCTCAGATTGATGATCGAGATGGTCGTCACATAGGCGGAGGTCGCGTCGACCACATTCTGAATGACGCGCGCGATCGTCAGCGCTCCATCGAAGCTTTCCCGGCTGCTGATGGTCTGGTTCCGCAAATTGGTCCAGCTCGCGAGGAAGAAGTAGATGACGAGCAAGGCAAACAGCATCTGGATGATGGCCGAAGGCGCGGAAGTTGCGGCAAGTTCCAGCAGCGAGCGCGGCGCCTCTACCGCTGCCGTCTGCGCCGCAGCCACCGGACCCGTTGCCAGCATCTGTACGGTTTCATCGACAAAGCGCTGAAGCTGCGAATAAAAATCTATGAGCGGTGCCAGATTGGCCTGAATCTGCGGAATGCGCTGAGGCAGTATCCGGAACCAGTCAGTGGCCGGAACGATGATCAGCACCAACGCCACATTGCAGATCGTGAGAAAGAAAATCACCGCGATCAGGGCAGCGAGCTTGGAAGGAACGCTTTGCCGTTCCATCCATTCGAGGAATGGCACAAGCGCGATAGCAATGACCAGCGCAGCCGTCAGCGGCAGGAAGAATTCCGCGCCCGCCTGAAGCGCGAAGGGAAGCGCCAGGAAAAGGCCCGCCCCGCCAATAAGCGCCAGCGAACCCAGCAGGCGGTCCCGCCGCCGCTCCATTTCGGCCTGCTCCCTGTTCCTCATCCCAGCCTATTTTCGCCCGAACAATTTCTCTATGTCGCCATGGCCAAGCTTCACCCAAGTCGGCCGCCCATGATTGCACTGACCGCTATGCGGCGTCACCTCCATTTCGCGCAAGAGCGCATTCATCTCGGTAACGGAGAGGATGCGTCCCGCGCGCACCGATCCATGACAGGCCATGGTGGCTGCGACATGATCAAGCCGCTCCTTCAGCGACAGCGCCTCGTCATAGGCGGCAAGCTCATCCGCGAGATCGGCAACCAGCCCCTTCACATCGCCATTGCCCAGCATGGCGGGCGTGGCGCGGACCAGCACGGCGGCCGGGCCGAAGCGCTCTAGTTCCAGACCGAACTCCGCCAGTTCCGCCGCCCTCCCCTCCAGCCGGTCGCAAGCCGCTTCCTCCAGTTCCACGACTTCCGGCAAAAGCAAGTTCTGCGCTGGCACCCCGCTGCCCGCCATCGCCCGCCGCATGCGTTCAAGGACCAGCCGTTCATGCGCGGCATGCTGGTCCAGAATGACCAGCCCATCCTCCGCTTCAGCCACGATATAGGTCTTCGCCACCTGCCCGCGCGCCACGCCGAGCGGAAAACTTTCGGCCTGCGGTACAGGCGAATAGGCAGGCTCGGCGCGTGCCTGCGGCGGTGGCGTCATGAAGCTGGTCCGGCGATCGCCCACATTCTGATGGCTTGCGGGCTGATGGCTTGCGGGCACGGGGGCGGACCAGCCTTCGCCGAAGATCGGCATCGGACTGAACGGCGTCGGCGATGCCAGCGGCTCCTGCCGCCAATTCCCCAGTGCCTCTGCCGCCGGACGCTGCACGGAACGGAAGCCCGCCTCGTCGAGCGCCCGCTTCAACCCACTGACGATCATGCCGCGAATCATCGCCGGTTCCCGGAAGCGCACCTCTGTCTTCGCCGGATGGACATTGACGTCCACCTCTCCGGGGGGAAGATCGACGAACAGCGCGACCACCGGATGCCTATCGCGTGCGAGCTGGTCCGCATAGGCGCCCCTGACCGCTCCCACCAGCAGCCGGTCCTTCACCGGACGGCCGTTGACGAACAGGAACTGATGATCGGCGACGCCCCGATTATATGTGGGCAGCCCCGCAACGCCGCTGATGGTGACACCTTCGCGCTCCAGCGACACCACCACATGATTGCCGCCAAGGTCCCGGTCCGTAAGAGCCGCCACCCGCGCCTCGCGGCTCTCGCCGGGCTGCACGGCGATATTGCGGCGGCCGTCATGTTCGAGGACGAAGCCTATATCCGGCCGCGCCATGGCAAGGCGGCGCACGGCATCGGCGCAAGCGGCGAATTCGGCGCGTGAACTCCTGAGAAACTTGCGCCGCGCCGGAACCCTGGCGAACAATTGCTCCACCCGAATCCGGGTCCCCGGCGGAATGGCGGCAGGCCCCTCTTCCACCAGTTCGCCATTATCAACGATTCGGCTCCAGCCGTCGGCCCCAGCCTCCCGGCTTTCAATGCTGAGCCTTGCGACGCTGGCGATCGACGGAAGCGCCTCTCCCCTGAACCCCAGGGTCACGACATTCTCGATGGCGTCGTCCGGCATTTTGGATGTGGCATGCCGTTCCAGCGCCAGGGCCATGTCCGCCCGCGCCATTCCGCAGCCATTATCGGTCACCTCGATCAGGTCGAGCCCGCCCGAGGACAGCCGCACATGGACCCGGCTCGCGCCGGCATCAATGGCGTTTTCCACCAATTCTTTCAGCGCACTGGCCGGTCTTTCGACCACTTCGCCAGCAGCGATGCGATTGACCAGATGCTCGGGCAAGCGGCGTATTGACATAAGCACGTCACTAGCCCAAGCGGACGCTTTCCGCGAGCGGTTGTCCAAACATTTGTGAAAAGCGTCCTTGGGTGACTTTCCGCCTGCGGAATGAGCGATTATAGGGTACGGCGCCGCGCCTCGGTGGCTCGGATGGACAGGATAAGAAATGATCTTTTCGCGACTTTTCAAATTCTCCTCGCATGACATGGCGATCGACCTCGGCACGGCCAACACCGTCGTCTATGCGCGCGGGAAGGGCATCGTTCTGAACGAGCCTTCGGTGGTCGCGGTGGAAACCCTGAATGGCATAAAGCGGGTAAAGGCGGTCGGCGATGACGCCAAACTGATGATGGGCAAGACCCCTGATTCGATTGAGGCGATTCGTCCCTTGCGCGATGGCGTGATCGCCGACATCGACATCGCCGAACAGATGATCAAGCACTTCATCCACAAGGTGCACGGCCATCGCCGCTTCCCAAGCTGGCCTGAGATCGTGATCTGCGTGCCTTCGGGCTCCACGTCGGTCGAGCGCCGCGCGATCCGCGACGCGGCCAGCAACGCCGGTGCTTCCCAGGTTTTCCTGATCGAGGAACCGATGGCCGCAGCCATCGGCGCAGACATGCCAGTGACGGAGCCCATCGGATCGATGGTCGTCGACATCGGCGGCGGTACGACCGAAGTGGCGGTGCTTTCGCTGCGCGGCCTCGCCTATACCACTTCGGTGCGCGTTGGCGGGGACAAGATGGACGAGGCCATCGTCTCCTACGTCCGCCGCCATCACAATCTGCTGATCGGTGAAGCGACCGCCGAGCGCATCAAGAAGCAATATGGCGTGGCGCAAGCTCCGGCCGATGGCGTGGGCGAAACTATCTACATCAAGGGCCGGGATCTCGTGAACGGCGTTCCCAAGGAAATCACGATCAATCAGGGGCAGATCGCAGAGGCGCTGAGCGAACCCATCGGCACCATCGTCGAAGGCGTGCGCATTGCGCTGGAGAATACGGCCCCGGAACTGGCTGCGGACATCGTGGATCAGGGCATCGTGCTGACCGGCGGCGGCGCGCTTTTGAAGGGCCTTGACGAGGAGTTGCGCGACGAAACAGGTCTACCCGTCTCCATCGCCGATGATCCATTGACCTGCGTTGCCATCGGCACCGGAAGGGCGCTGGAAGACCCGATCTTCCGCGGCGTATTGCAAACCGCCTGACAGGGGGAGAAGCCACATGGCGCCCCCCAGCCGGCGCCCCGGTTACAACCGCAAGGCGCAATATGGATTGTTCGCGAGCTATGTCATAGCCGTCGCGGGCGCTTTGCTGGGTCTGTTGCTGGCGGCCATCTCCATTGCCGATCCGACCGGCTTTTCAGTTATCCGCAGTGGGGTTGCGGAAATCAGCCGTCCTGTCTCGGCCACTTTACGCAGGCTGGTGAGCGGCATCGGCAGCGCCGACGAACATATCGTCGCCTATGTCCGCGCGGGGTCACAGAATGCCGCACTGCGCCGTCAGGTGGAAGCGAACCGCACCCGGCTCATTGAAGCCGCAGCGATCGAGCAGGAAAACCGCCAGCTCAAGAAACTTTTGAAACTCGTCGAATCCGAGGATAATGAGGTTGTGGCTGCGCGAATGATCAGCTCGACCTCAACAAGCCTCCGGCGTTTGGCACGCCTGAGCGCCGGACGCCGCCAGGGCGTGCGGCCGGGCCAGCCGGTGCGGGCTCCCGATGGTCTTGTCGGACGCATCTATGAGGCGGGGCCCAATACCGCCAACGTCCTCTTGCTCACCGATCCCGAAAACATCGTCCCGATCCGGCGCACGCGCGACAATGTGGCGGGCATTTCCACCGGGCTTGGCGACGGTTCAGTAGAAATCCGGCCGCTCAGCATGGGCCATAATCCGTTCAAGCCGGGGGACATCATGGTGACCTCCGGCACGGGCGGCCTCTATCGCCCCAATATCCCCGTGGCGATTGTCCTGCGAGTGGACGGCGATGCCGCCATCGCTGTGCCGCTCGCCACACCGGCCAAGGCCGACACGGTCGTTGTTCAGCACATTTTTCAACCCAGTGTGGTGGTAAGGCCTGAGCCGGCACCGCCATTTCCAGAGAACCAGACCGGACAGGCGGAACCCTGATGCCGCGCTACCGCTCTACCATCGCGCAAGACCGCTCACGGCTGCGGACGCAGGGTACACCCATCATTAGCGTGATGCTGGGCTCTGCTGCTCCCATCATGCCGATGATCGCCGTCACACCGGCGCTCCCGCCATTCGGCCTGCTATTCCTGCTTGCGTGGCGATTGTTGCGGCCGGAACTCTGGCCACTCTGGATCGCAGCGCCCCTCGGCCTCTTCGATGACATCATGAGCGGACAGCCAATCGGCAGTTCAATGTTCCTTTGGACCGTCACGCTGATCGGCATAGAGATCGCCAGCAGCAGGCTTTTGTGGCGCGACTATTGGCAGGACTGGCTAATCGCCGCGGCCGCCATTATTTTCTGTCTATTTGGTGGCGCATATTTTGTCCACCTGTCCGCAGGTGGGGGGTCGATGCTGGTGGTCTTACCGCAAATGGCTTGGTCCATATTGCTTTTTCCTGCAGTCGTGCGCCTCTGCGCCCTCATTGACCGGTGGCGATTGCCCTGATGGCTCAGCCGATCCGCATCGCAGGCTCGGGCAAGAATGTGACTGAGGCCAGCCAGTCCTTCACCTTCACGCGCCGCGCAATGGTGCTCGGCGGCATCCAGGGCGGGATAGGCGTGCTGCTCGCGGCCCGCATGGGTTGGATCAGCATCGCCGAAAACGAACATTATGAGCTGCTGTCGGAAAGCAATCGGGTCAACTTGACCCTCATCCCGCCGCGCAGGGGCTGGATCATTGACCGGCATGGCAAGCCGCTCGCCAACAACCGGACTGATTTCCGCGTCGACATCATCCCTGACCGCCTGCACGACAAGGACGCCACGGTGGCTTCGCTTGCCGAGCTCCTCTCCCTGGACCCCGAGGAGGTGCAGCGGATCAAGGAAGATCTCAAGAAAGCCGCGGGTTTTCAGCCGGTCCAGGTCGCGGACAAGCTCGATTATGCGCAATATGCCGCCGTATCGGTCCGCCTTCCCGAGCTGCCGGGCGTGGCCCCCGCGCGCGGCTTTTCCCGCAACTATCCTGCTGGAGCCGCAGTCGGCCACCTGATCGGCTATGTCGGCGCAGCCTCTGCGGAAGATTATGAGGAGAACAAGGACCCGCTCCTTATCACGCCCGGCTTCAAGATCGGCAAGGATGGTCTTGAAAAGGCGTTCGACAAGGTTCTGACGGGCAAGCCCGGCGCCAAGCGCGTCGAAGTGACAGCACGCGGCAAGGTCGTCCGCGAACTCACCACCCGGCCGGACACACCCGGTCATGTGGTGCGTCTCACCATAGATGCCGGTCTCCAGCATTATGCCGCGCGCCGCTTGGGCGCCGAGTCCGGCTCTGTCGTCGTCATGGACTGCCTGACCGGCGATGTCCTGACGCTGGCTTCAATGCCGAGCTATGATCCCAATAGCTTTTCGGACGGCATCGGCCATCTGGAATGGAACATGCTGGCAGAGGATGACCATGTCCCGTTGCGCAACAAGACGCTGCAGGGGCTTTACCCGCCGGGCTCCACCGTCAAGCCAATGGTGGCGCTCTCATTTCTGGAAGCGGGACTTGATCCCAACGCGACCGTCAATTGCTCCGGTGCCATCCGCGTCGGCACTGGCCTCTTCCATTGCTGGAAGCGCGGCGGCCACGGGACGGTCAACATGGCCAAGGGAATTTACCAGAGCTGCGACGTCTATTTCTACCATTTCGCCCAGCAGATCGGCATGCAGCAAATCGCTGGCATGGCCCGGCGGCTGGGATTGGGACAGAAATTTCCCCTTCCCTTCCCCTCGCAAAGCTATGGCACCGTGCCAGATCCCGATTGGAAGATGAAAAAGTTCGGGAAGCCGTGGGAACGCTATGACACCGTGAATGCGACCATCGGCCAAGGCTATATGCTCGCCAATCCGACGCAGCTTGCGGTGATGGCAGCGCGTATCGCTTCAGGCCGCGAGCTTCTCCCCCGCTTCGTCGTGGAAAGGAATCAGCCGCAGCCGCGCTCGCTCGGCCTTGATCCCCGGCACCTGACCTATGTCCGCAATGCCATGAGCGATGTGGTGAATGGTCCCGGCACTGCGGGCCGCGCCCGGCTGCCCATTCCCGACGTGCTGCTCGCGGGCAAGACCGGGACGGCGCAGGTCCGCCGCATCACCATGGCGGAACGGCGCGGGGGCGTGCTCTCCAACGCCAGCCTGCCGTGGAAATTCCGCGACCATGGTCTGTTCGTCTGCTTCGCTCCTTTCGACCGGCCCCGCTATGCCGCGGCTGTGGTCATTGAACATGGGGGCGGTTCGGGCGCGGCCTATCCCATCGCCCGCGATGTCCTCACCTATCTCTATGACAAGGAAAAGGCGATGGCGGCGCTCGAGCCACTCGAAAAGGCATGGGGTGGCACCATAGAGCAGCGAATGGCCGCAGCCATGCAGCGATACAAGGAGAAGGTGGCGCTGGAGGAAGCCGTGAAGCGGGGTGAGATCGCCCTGCCGCCGGAAAATGCCGTGTCGGCAGCGGGGGCCGAGTGAGCACCCTGGTTCCCGCCGCCGTAGCGCGCTTGCCGTGGCGCCTCCTGTTCCTCGTCATGGGCATAGCGACGTTCGGCTGCATCGTCCTCTTCAGCGCGGCGGGCGGCAGCTTCACGCCCTGGGCAGCCATGCAAGGGGCCCGTTTCATCGTTTTCCTTGGCATGGCGATCGTCATCTCGCGCCTGCCCGTCAGCCTTTTCAAGCAGCTCGCCTTTCCTGGCTATGTCATCATCGGTATCTTGCTGCTGCTCGTCGAACTGATCGGCGCGGTAGGCGGGGGCAGCCAGCGCTGGCTTAACCTCGGTTTCATGCAGTTGCAGCCATCTGAACTCATGAAACCGGCGATCATCCTGGCGGTGGCCCGTTTCTATTCATTGCTTCCCGCAGGCGAAATCCGCAAATGGACCGCGGTCTGGCCGCCGCTGGTCCTGATCGGCGTGCCGGCGGGCCTGGTCCTGGTGCAGCCGGATCTTGGCACGGCCACCACCATCGTGGTGGGTGGCGTAACCGTCGCTTTCCTCGCCGGCCTGCCGCTACGCCTTTTCATCGGATCCGCGGCTGCAGGGATCGCTGTTCTGCCGATCTTCTACAGCTTTCTGCATGAATATCAGCAGAAACGTGTCCTCATCTTCCTTGATCCCGAAAGCGATCCGCTGGGAGCGGGCTATCATATCAGCCAGTCGAAGATCGCGATCGGATCAGGCGGCATCTTCGGCAAGGGCTTTCTGCGCGGCACGCAGAGCCATCTGGATTATCTCCCCGAAGGCCATACCGATTTCGTTTTCGCGACGATGGCCGAAGAATGGGGTCTTGCAGGCGGCGTCGCACTCATCTTTGCCTTCATGATGCTGTTGCGCTGGGGCAATCGGGTCGCCCTGCGAGCCGAGGACAAATTTTCCCGCCTGACCGCCGCAGGCCTCACCATGACGATCTTCTTCTATGTCTGCGTCAATCTCATGATGGTCATGGGGCTCGCTCCAGTGGTCGGCATTCCCCTGCCCTTCATGTCCTATGGCGGCTCCTCGATGATGACGATCATGCTCTGCATCGGCATGATCATGGCGATCGACCGCCGGAAAAATGGTTCCGGCCAGCTCAACTGGTAGGCAGCGGAACCGGCAAGCCATATTTTTATGGAATGCCTGCCAATTGGCCATTGCCAGCCATCGAATCCCATGCTAACCGCCGCGGCCTACCACGGGTTCATGGCTCAGCCCATGAATTCACCGCATCAGTGGACGCATAGCTCAGTTGGTAGAGCAGCTGACTCTTAATCAGCGGGTCCTAGGTTCGAGCCCTAGTGCGTCCACCATTTTTCAATGACTTAGATGCGAGAGCGCTGCGATGATCCGGCGCGGGGTCCCATATGGGCATCAGGCGGATCGACATATATAGACGAGCATCCACGCTAACGTAACTTCCTCAAGCAGCCTTATCGCGCAACGGAGAAAACATTGGTATTTGGCGTGTGAACTGGATGCGATCGTCCCATGAATAACGACTGGCGCGCTCGCGCACTGTGTTCCCTACCACATTGCCTAGGCTGTCTTTCTTATTAGCAAGGATAAGGATCTCCCCAGCGTCACGCAACTCAGCGAGCTGGCTATCCACGATCTTGGACACAACGGGTGTATCATTAGCACGCGACGCAAAAAGATCACGTTTGGTCACCGGACCTCCTCCAATCGTCGCCGTATGAAGCAGCCTCGGTATCTGCTCAAGCAACTGCTTCTTCGACCGGGCTTCGGCATTATCATCGAACGTGTAGTCCATCATGCCTTGGCGCATATCGACGCCGGGATCGAAACCGAGTGCATCTAAGCCAGGTCCACCGAAATGCTCCATCGTGTTCTGTATACCCCAGAACACGTTCCCCATTTCCTCTCGCGCCTGATGGTGCTTCGATAAATGTAGCAACCAATAATCCCGGTGCGATTCGGCCGGGTGGATAAAGAACGGCGTGTAGAAGGCTGCTCCGGTGTGTCCTTGGATGTGCTGGTAAAGCGTGTTCTGGATAATCCGCTTCCAGCCCTTATTGTCTTTCATAGCTATGAGCGCACGGGCATCTTCACGGTTAAGATCGATGTTGGCGAGAGCGCTGATGCTGGAGTTTTTCTCACAAAGTAGATTCGCCAGCGCATCGACCATGAAGGTCAGAACGATCTCGGGATTGGTCAGCTCGCCCATGATTTTTCGGACCGTGGCGAGCTTGACGTCACTCCAACCGTACTGATCGAGGAAAAATAGCGAGCGATGGGCGCGTCCCTTCCTCCGAATTGCGTCGATCACGCTCGGCGCGGCCTCTTCAAAAGTCGATTTGACGAGCCGGACATCCTTGTCGAGCCTCTCACCGAAGCCACGTTTGATGAGCAGATCGCGCAAATAAGCGAGATGCTCTGCATTCTCATCGATGAACACGAAGTCTGCCGCGATCGTGAAGCCCCGTGCGCGCGCTTCTTCAAGGGTACGTTGAGCCTGTTCTACAGCATGCAGCATACGCAGGGGTGATCCATCCACTTCGGCTCCATCCAACCGATATCGTCCCCCGCCGCAGAAGCCATCCACAATGGTCAGATTAAGGCGAGTCTGAACATGGCTCTTTGTCAAAGTGTCTATGTAAATTCTGACATAGCGCTCAAATATTTCGTGCTTTGCCACGCTGTGGGCTCCGAGCACTGGCGGCTCCGTACCGACCTTCCAGTGATATCCCATCTCGCTCCGGCCATCAGCGGCAGATTTCGGCTTGGCGAGTTCATACAGACCCGGCAAGGGGAGCATATTTATTGGATCGATCGACTTTCTCTTCGCCATTCAAAGTTCCACTGTTTGATCGCTCGATAAACAATCTGCTTTACATCGTGGTCTATTCATCGCGGTCGTCAAAGCCGTTACCTTGACACAGGACGGCTTGAGCCTGAGCGCGAAAGGCAAAGGTTGCCACACGATTTGCACCGTGGCAATGTTCCAGTGATGTTCTGGGGAGTGTAATGGCAGACGGCAGCGCTATCGAATGGACGGATGCAACTTGGAATCCGATAACGGGCTGCACGAAGATCACCCGTGGATGCGACAATTGCTACGCAGCCCGATTCTCAGAGCGCTTCCGAGGCGTGCCGGGTCACCCGTTCGAGAACGGATTTGACCTAACGCTTCGGCCTGAGCGCATCGCGCAACCTATGTCGTGGCGTCGCCCGCGCATGATTTTTGTCAATTCTATGAGTGATTTATTTCACAAGGAAGTACCACGATCCTTCATAGATCAGGTCTTCGACACGATGGAGGAAGCCGATTGGCATGTCTTTCAGGTGTTGACTAAGCGTAGCTCGCTAATGCGCAACTACCTTCGCCGCCGCTATCTTGATCGCTCGCCTCCATCGCATATGTGGTTCGGCGTCTCTATCGAGAACGCTTCGGCTCGATCGAGGATTGAGCATCTCCGCCAAGCTCCCGCTGCTGTTCGCTTTTTGTCAGTTGAGCCGCTTATCGGAGCGGTGGGCAAACTACAGCTTGAAGGCATTCATTGGGTGATCGCCGGTGGCGAGAGCGGCCCGGGCGCAAGACCCATGAACATCGAGTGGGCTCGCCAAGTCCGCGACGAATGCGAACGGCAAAAGGTCGCCTTCTTCTTCAAGCAATGGGGTGGATTTCGCCCGAAATCGGGAGGGCGAGAGCTTGATGGCCGCGAGTGGAATGACATGCCGCTTACGTTCAAGGCTGCATAAGCGTAGCCTGTATCAGCGAATGCCCATCTCCACGCAAGCATAGGTAGCAGCCAGAAACTTCAAGCTCATATTATCCGCAATCTGGTCATGCGGGAGTGTATCAACGGTGGTCAGCCTGACCACACCTTCCAGTGCGATGTCCTTGCCGGTGATCGTGCGTTCGGCGGCCAGGACTTCGGCTTCGATGCGTTCAGCACTGCCAAGTACCGTCTCGCCCAGGGGGGTCAGCGCATAGCCACCGGGCAGACGCTGCAGAAGCCGGGCGCCGGTGCGTCCCTCCATTGCAGCTAGCCGGCGTCCCATTGTCGGCTGCGTTACACTCAGGGACCGGGCTGCGGCGGAAAGGGTGCCGTGCCGGGCAATGGCGAGAAATGTGCGGAGATCGTCCCAGTCCATGGCCAAGTCATACGGAAACGCATAGCTGATAGTCAATTTTTCTCAATTCAGTGCACATCCGTTTTCTCTTAACTTTGATAGGGCAACAGCAAATAGGACATGTCATGACCACAACGGACTCGACATCTTTGGAAGAAAGAGGCGTAAGACACTTGCTGCGTCCGCTTTTCATCTCGCATGGCGCGCCGACGCTGCCCTTTGAGGACGTGGCCGCCCGGCATTTTCTGGAGGGACTCGCAGCCACTATGCCCCGCCCCCGGGCCATTCTTGCCGTTTCGGCCCATTGGGAAACGCGGATTCCAACTGTCAACGCCGTTGAGCGCAATCAGACGATCCACGATTTTTCGGGCTTTCCGCAGCCCCTTTACCGCCTCTCTTATCCCGCTGCCGGCAATCCGCACCTTGCCGAAAGAGTCGTTGATTTGCTCGCGGAGGCAGGACTTTCCGCCGCAACCGACACCACACGAGGGCTCGACCACGGCGCCTGGGTGCCGCTGATGCTTGCCTGGCCGAATGCCGATATCCCAGTGGTGCAGCTATCCGTACAAAGCCAATTGGGCCCTGGACATCATTTGGAGGTCGGCCGGGCAATTGCTCCGCTCGCCCATGAAGGCGTGTTGATCGTCGCCAGCGGCAGTTTCACGCACGATCTTTCGAGCTGGCGCGGACAGGCGGGCATGGCTGAGCCCGAATGGGTCACCGCCTTCGCCGACTGGTTCGACGCCGCACTGAAGGAAGGACGCATATGCGACCTCCTGGCCTACCGCAGGCTCGCCCCGCATGCCGAGCGCAACCATCCAAGCGAGGAGCATCTGCTGCCGCTGTTCGTGGCGCTGGGCGCCGCTGGGCCGGACGCCTCTGCGCACCGGCTCCATTCAAGCAACACATATGGTGTGCTGCGCATGGACGCCTACGCTTTCGGCCATTGAGATCGCGCCGCCCCGCCGACGCGATCTACCCAGCGCGGCGCCCGATCGAAGTCGTCACGCCTGAAAGGGCGATCATTAAAGATATAGGGGTAGTAGAATCGCCTGAGCCGTTCGTGAAAGGCCCTTATCCGGCCGCTATAGGCGAGCTGCGCGGCAAGGTCCGTCTCGGCAAGCCAGTGTATCGCAACTTGTGCGCCGACCGCTGGCAACACATAGCCAAGGCGCCGTGTCCAGAGGTCGCGTGCCTGCAAGCCAGCTTGGTAGGCGCGGGCCTGCGAGGAAACGCGTAGGTCGCCAAGATGCTGGAAGGCATAATACCATTTCCAGTGGAATCCGCCTTCAACCGGAGCGGTATCGCGCCACTCTGGATGATGACGGAAAAAGGCGCGCATGGTCGCCTCCTTCGGCTTGTCCCATCCCGCATGAACGGCTTCTCGCTGGGCCAATGTGAGCTCCACCCCCTGCCTCACCGGTATGCCGGAATTGATCGCCAGAAGCGCCAGTGCGGGAAGCACAAGTGTCAGGATCAGCCAGCACGCCGCGAGCGTTGCGGCATTGGCAACCGATCCGAGCTTGGCCCGGCCGGCGAGGATGCAGATCACCGCCCAAAAGACGAAGTAAAGCGCTGCGGCACCGAGAACCGGAATGGCCATAAGGCCAGCGCCGGAGAGCACCGCTCCCGCGGCGAAGGGCAATGCCAAAGCGGCAAAGAGCAGGCTGGTGCGCAACATGATACGGCGAGCCCACAAACCTCGTTCGCTATGCGCCATGACACCGAGCAAGGTCATCCGTCCCGCCTCGCGCTCGCCTGAAACAAGGTCGTGCAGCAGCGCGATCAGGAAAAGTGGGGCAAGATAGATCAGGACAAAGGACCAGTCGAACCGCCCCGGAAGCGCCATTTCGGCATTATAATTCTCGCCTTCGTGGATCTGGCTTTCGAGCGCGAGAGCGCGCACCCGCAACACGAAGGGCGCGACATCCCGCTGACCAATGGCAGCAAAGGCGAGGTTCGAAGGCGCGTCCCAAGTCGCGTGGAAGGTATAGTAAGCGGCATTGCCGGGATCGCCCTCCTCCGACACCCAGGCGGCAACAGCAGCCTCGTCTTCCGCCTGCTGCGGCTGGATGCGGGCGATTACCTCTCGCTGGCGGCTGATCTCGGCCATGCCGGCCCAGACGCTGGCGGCGGAAAAAAAGGCCATCAGCAGCAAGGCAGGGATGGCGATCCGCTGGCGCAGGAACAGGCGGAGCTCGTGAGCCCACAAAGACATCACAATGCCTCCCCAAGCCGGCGGCTCGCGAGCCGCAACGAGAAAATTCCAACCACCAGCCAAGCGAGCAGCGAAGCCGCGCCTGGAACGGCCGCGCTAAGCTTTTCGCCCAGCGAGGCGGGCTGGTAGGCAAAGTCCGGCACATCGTGCCAATGCCGGGGGTCGATGCGCACCCTGCGGCTGGCCTGCGGGTCGTTGTTGCGGCTGCTGTCGTCGGAATAGGTCAGGGCTTCCGCCTGCAGGCGATTAAGCTGCTGGACGATGGCATAGCGATAAGCCTCGGCCTGCTTGAGGAAGCGCCGATGCCCCTCAAGGCCGGTCCCCGCAGCGGCCATGGACAGGCTTTTAAGAGCAATGGCGGGGCTCAGCAGGCCGAAGCTCGTCGCGATGGTGCCCTGCTTGCGCTGCTCGGCGAATTGGCGATCAGCATAGTCGTCGAACAACCGCGAAGTCAGCTTCTCGCCCTCCATGGCAAGCAGCCCGCGATAGTTGACCGGAAGGTCTTCGACCTGGGAAACACCATATTGCTTCAATATGCGGGCCTTGAACGCTGCGAAATGGGGATCATCTGGATTGTGGCTGTCGCCGATGCGCCGCTGGTCACGCTGGATGGCGATGTCGGTTTCAAGCCGGGTCGGCAGCGGCGCGGCGGCAAGGGCTATGTCGGGCACCGCCCGGGGAATCAGGATCGTCGTCACCGCCCAAATCCCAAGCAAGCTCATGAGCGAGGTGCGCGCATTGCTTGCAAGACTGGATACAGCGGCAATGCCGATCACCCACAGCGCCAGATAGGCGGCATAGCCCAAGGCCAGCACTGCGGCCGCTGCCAGTGGCGCGCCTTTCGCTAGCACAAGCCAGGCCAACGCAAAGACCACCGGCAGCAGCATGACCATTGCAAGCCCGCCGAGCGCCAAGGCCTTTCCGGCGATCAGCGACCGCACGGTCATGCCATGCGCCGCAAGCACACGCAGCGTCCCTGCTTCCCGCTCCCGAGCGATCAGACCGAAGCCGATAAAAACAAGGACCAGCGGCGCCAGCACTTGCAGAACGAAGGCCGGAGTGAGCTGCCCGAAACGGGCGAGCAGCGAGGACTGGCGAACATCGCCGAAATTGGCGCTGTTCTGCCGGTGACCTTCGAGGAAGACCGTACTGCCGGTAAAGGCATCGACGCCGGGATCAAAGGCGGCCAGAGCCGGTAGCGGGCGGAAAACGAAGTGCCCGTAATGAACCATGCGGTGCGGGTGACGGGCTGGCTGGCCGTCGAACTCCCGGTCGGCCTGCGCCTGGAAGCGAGCTCGCAAGGCGTCGCTATTGTCGCGATGGGCCAATGAGGTGAGCGTCGCAATAGCCGTAAGCGCGAGCAGCATCAATACGGCAAGCTGTGCCACCCGGCTGCGGCGCATGAGCCGCCATTCATTGCTGGCAAGCAAGCGCGCTGAATTCATGCCGCAACGGCCTCGCCATAGCGGTGATGAAGTGCAACGACATCGATTTCGGCGGGCTGCCGCACCTCTTCGACAATGCGTCCATCGGCAAGAAAGCCAATCCGGTCGGCGCAGCCCGCGGCTCCCAGCAGGTCGTGCGTGACCATCAGGATGGCAGTACCGCGCGACTTGAGCGTTGCCAGCAAGGCGTTGAAATCCGCTGTCGCTCGAGGGTCAAGGCCAGTTGTGGGCTCGTCCAGCAGCAGCACAGGCACCTCCCGCAGCACCGCCATGGCGATGGCAACCTTCTGGCGCATCCCTTTGGAAAAGCCGCTTACCCGCCGCGCCCTTGCCTCTGCCTGCAGGCCCGCCGCGTCCAACGCTTCGTCCATTGCTGCCTTGGCGGGTTCGCTTCCCGCCAACGCCATGAAGTAAGCAATATTCTCATAGGCCGAAAGCTGATCGTAGAGCGCCACATTTTCCGGCAGGTAGGCAATGCGTGCACGCGCCCTTTCGGGCGCTTGGACCGGATCGATCCCGGCGACGCGAAGCGAGCCCCCATCCGGGCGCAGAAATCCCAGCAATGCCGACAAGGTGGTCGATTTGCCCGCACCATTGCCGCCGAGAAGAGCGTAGATTTCGCCCTTTCCGACCGACAGGCACAGGTCACTCAACACATCCCTGTCGCCACGGCGCAGCGCAAGGCGATCGATCAATATGGGCGGAAGGGTCTGAGATTCGCTTGTCATGGCGCCACTCATTCCGGCACCGCGACGGAAAGTCAATATTATGGTATAACATTACGTTTGCTATACCGATCCGGGCTGCTGCAAAAGCCAGCCTGCGATATCGTATCGGCGTCACTTGGTGACAGACCAGGTTCTGAGGGGCAGGCCACGGCACTATTCAAGCCTCCGCCAATCTGGGATCAAGTCTCTTGAGCAGACGATTTGCGCAGGTGCGAAGCGCTTTCAGCGCCAGGTCCAGCTCCATTATGGGATGGGTCATTGAAAGCGAGATCGCCGCCAGCACATTGTTGCTGCTGCCCACGGGCACAGCGACACAGATCAGATCTTCCGCGATCTCGCGGTCATCCACTGCATAATGATCGCGCTGCACGGCAGTCAAAAGATCGCGGATGCGATCTGGATCGATCACCGTCCGGGACGTTAGCGGAACAAAGGGCCCGGCGGAGAGATAAGCCTCACGGCCGGAGTCCGGCAGGTTTGCCAGCAGCACCCGGCCGATTGCGGAGCAATAGGCCTCAAGCTGCCCTCCTTCGCACGTAAAAAGCGGGGTGCCTCCGCCATATTCCTTGACGACATAGGTGACCATGTCCCCTTCCATAACGCCCAGATGCGCCGTGGCCCGACATTCCCGGGCAAGCCGCCTGAGCAGCGGCCGCGCAGAAGCGGCAAGGATCGCGCCGCGCTCGCTATAATCGGCGAGGCTGCCAAGGCCCAGACCAGCTCTATAATGTCCCCGCTCCCCGGGAACCAATAGGCCATGGCTGCGTAGCATCTGCACCATGCGATATGCCGTCGAGGTGGGCAGTCCGAGCGCGGCGGCATGGGCGCGCAGCGGGGTTCGTCCCTCGTCGCGAACCAGCATATCAAGCAGCCGAAGCAACCGATCCATGGCCTTGCTCTCTTCCATCTCCAGATCATATTCCCGCCATTTGAGAAGATGCAAGCCCCCTGAAATTGCATGGTGCCAGCCAGCCGCTTATTGAACCGGTATCACGAAAAATTCGGGAGGTTGGTCATGAGCTCGCACGGCTTCGAGGCGGCGGCAGCGGCGCTGCGCCGGGCCTATCGGGGAGGCGCGATTTCCCCAATGCGGAGCGTTCTGGAGCCGGGCGACGGCGATGGCGCCTATAGGATACAGGAAATCAATACCCGCGTCTGGGAAACTGAAGGCCGGCGCATCGTTGGACGCAAGATCGGCCTGACGGCCAAGGCTGTGCAGGCGCAGCTTGGCGTGGATCAGCCCGATTATGGAGTGCTCTTTGAGGACATGCAGATCGCAAATGGCAGCGAACTATATGCCTCCCAGGTAATCCAGCCAAAGGCGGAAGCCGAGATTGCGCTGATTATGGCGAGCGACGTCAGCGACCCCGAAGTCGATGCAGAGGCATTGGCCGCTGCTACGGCTTTCGTGGCTCCCGCGATCGAGATTGTCGACAGCCGCATAGCCGACTGGAAGATCAGTTTCGCCGATACAGTGGCGGACAACGGCTCCTCGGCCTTTTTCGTATTGGGCGAACCCCATCGCCCGCTCGATGGCCTCGACCTTTATAGCTGCGGCATGGTGCTCGAGATAAATCGGCAGGTGGCCTCCCTTGGGACCGGTGCAGCTTGCCTCGGACATCCGCTCAACGCCGCGGCCTGGCTCGCCCGGACGCTGGCCGCACGGAGCGAACCGCTCCGCGCTGGCGATGTCGTGCTGACGGGCGCGCTTGGACCAATGACGCCCATTAGGCCAGGCGATGAAGTTCGCGCGATCATTGGCGGAATAGGTTCGTGCAGCTTCAAATTCATCGAGGACCGCATATGAGCAGAAAGATCAAAGTGGCCATTATCGGATCGGGCAATATCGGCACCGACCTCATGATCAAGATCATGCGGACATCCGGCGTTCTCGAGATGGCAGCGTTTGTCGGCATCGATGCGGAGTCGGACGGGCTGAAACGTGCCGAGCGCCTGGGTGTCGCCACCACGGCGGAGGGCGTTGACGGCCTGATCGAGCTTCCGGTCTGGCGGGAAATCGGCATCGTCTTCGACGCGACTTCCGCAGGCGCTCACAAACGCAACAGCGAGGTGGTGACCGCTGCGGGCAAGGTGATGATTGACCTGACGCCAGCCGCCATCGGTCCCTATGTCGTGCCGGTGGTCAATGGCGACCGGCATCTGGATGCGCCCAATGTCAACATGGTGACCTGCGGGGGGCAGGCCACCATCCCCATCGTGGCGGCAGTCTCTTCGGTCGCGACCGTCCACTATGCCGAAATCGTCGCCTCAATATCCTCGAAGTCGGCGGGCCCCGGGACGCGCGCCAATATCGACGAGTTCACCGAGACCACCTCCAAGGGCATCGAGCAGGTCGGAGGCGCAGGCAAAGGCAAGGCGATCATCATCCTCAATCCCGCTGACCCGCCCATGATCATGCGCGACACGGTGTTCACATTGTCGTCCGGCGCTGATGAGGCGCAGATCGAAGCCGCGATCGAGGCTATGGTAGCCAGAGTGAACACCTATGTGCCAGGCTACCGGTTGAAGCAGAAAATCCAGTTCGAGCGCTTCGGGTCGAACAATCCCGCGCGGATTCCAGGCCTCGGAACCTATGAAGGCATCAAGACCAGTGTGTTCCTGGAGGTCGAGGGCGCCGCCCATTATCTGCCGGCCTATGCCGGGAACCTCGACATCATGACGTCCGCAGGCTTGAGGACCGCGGAAAGGATAGCGACACGCCGGCTTCAGAAGGAGGCCGCCTGATGGCTTTTGATCCCACAACCACCAAGCTTTACATCCAGGACGTGACGCTTCGCGACGGCATGCACGCCATACGCCACCAATATGGCCTCGAGCATGTGCGCAAGATCGCCAAGGCGCTGGATGATGCCAAAGTCGATGCTATCGAAGTGGCGCATGGAGATGGCCTCAACGGATCCTCGTTCAACTATGGCTTTGGCGCTCACACGGACTGGGAGTGGATAGAGGCCGTGGCCGAGGTAGTGGCTCATGCGAAGCTCACCACCCTTCTGCTCCCGGGCATCGGCACGATCGATGAGTTGAAGCACGCCCATTCCCTGGGCGTACGTTCGGTGCGTATTGCGACGCATTGTACCGAGGCGGATATTTCGAAGCAGCATATCGAAGCTGCCCGCAATCTCGGCATGGACACGGTCGGTTTTCTGATGATGAGCCACATGATCGAGCCCGAAGCACTCGCCCGGCAGGCGAAGCTGATGGAAAGCTATGGCGCGACATGCATCTATGTGACCGACAGCGGCGGGGCGCTCGACATGGATGGCTATCGCGCCCGTTGCGAGGCCTATGACCGGGTTCTGAAGCCGGAAACCGAGCGCGGCATCCATGCTCATCACAACCTGTCCTTGGGGGTCGCCAATTCGATCGTGGGCGTGCAAGCCGGAGCAATCCGTATCGATGCCAGCCTTGCCGGCATGGGGGCCGGTGCCGGCAATGCGCCCCTGGAGGTCTTTATTGCTGCCGCTGAGCGCAAGGGCTGGAAGCATGGCTGCGACCTCTACATGCTCATGGACGCCGCAGAGGAACTGGTCCGCCCGCTTCAGGATCGGCCGGTACGTGTCGACCGCGAGACCTTGAGCCTTGGCTATGCGGGGGTC